>JANWWB010000289.1 GCA_025056515.1 Anaerolineales bacterium | reverse complement strand
GAGAAAGTCAAAACCCCGGACTGCAAGACTATCGAAGACCTGTCTAACTTCCTGTCTGTGCCGAAAGCAAAGACCGCCAAGGCCGTCTTCTTCATGGCGAGTATTCCAGAAGGAGACACCACCCACGAACAATTCATCTTTGCCGTCATCCGCGGCGACATGGGACTCAACGAAACCAAACTCGCCGACCTACTCGGCGCGCGCGAACTACGACCGGCAACCGACGAAGAAATCAGAGCCATCGGCGCCGAACCTGGTTTTGCTTCGCCGGTTTTCCTCCCTCGCCGAGATAGCGTAAAAGTCGTCATTGATGATTCCATCCTTACTTCTCCCAACCTGGTTGCTGGTGCCAACCAGGTCGATTACCACCTGCTCAACACCAACTACCCGCGCGATTACCAAGCCGATCTCGTGGCCGATATTGCTGTGGCAGATGAGGGCGCAGCCTGCCCAAAGTGTGGTGCTCCCCTGCGCGCTGAGCATGGGGTAGAGGTGGGTCAACTCTTGCAACTCGGCACACGCTATACAGAGGCGTTCGGCAGCACTTTTCTCGATCGAGATGGAAAGCCCAAACCTGTTTTTTTGGGATCCTATGGAATCGGCCTTGAGCGGTTGCTGGTCTGCATTGCGGAGGCACATCACGACGAGCATGGGCTCATCTGGCCAGTGACAGTAGCCCCCTTTCAAGTACATCTTGTCCTCCTGCGAGGCAAAGGCGCTCCACAAGCCGAAGAGATTGCCGACCATCTTTATGCCAAGCTTCAAGCTGCCGGTCTCGAAGTTCTCTATGACGACCGTGAGGAAAGTCCGGGCGTCAAGTTCAACGATGCCGACCTCATCGGCTGCCCGGTGCGCATCACCGTCAGCGAGCGAGCGCTGGCGCAAGGTGGCGTGGAAATGAAGCTGCGCCGAGAACCAGCCAAAGTCATTCTCCCGCTTGCTGAAACTGTGACCCGCGTCGGGGAGGTGATACAATCCTTACAGGACGAGATATCCGCTCGTCTTGTCCCCATGCCCGATCCAGGAACATGAAGAACGACCGGCAATCTGTGGCCCGACATGCCTGCTATTGACCTTGCTCGTCTCAACTTGCAAGCTGCCCGGCTGGCCGAGCATTTCAGCAACCCGCCGGCCTTTGTGCGTGAATTGCATGAAGTCTTAGAATTTTATACCAACCGTACCATGCGCCCTTCCCAAGTGGCACAAAAACGCGGCCTCCCCACCCATGACACACCGCCACAGGTCCTGCGCGCCCTTGAACGTGAACTCCTGCCACTTGCTGAACAGTTGCCCCACAAAGGAGTGCTATTGGTGAGCGAACTATGGAAAGATGGCTGGCTGGAAAGCCGCCTTCTTGCCGCACGGTTGACCGGCATGTTGCCCCCTGCTCAAGCCATGCCTATCCTAGGTCGCCTTTCGGATTGGCTGACCACTTCCACCGACCAGGAAATCCGTCGAGCTTTGCTTACCGACGCCTTGGCGCGTGTACGCACCGAAAACCTAGAAGCCTTCTTGCTTCTGGTAGAAGACTGGCTCCAATCTTCACGTCCCCTCTGGCAAATCTGGGGATTTCAGGCGCTCATCCCCTTGCTCGAATCGCCTGATTTCGAAAACTTACCGATTGTATTTCGCATCCTCCGACCAGCCCTCCTTGCCGCCAGTCCTCATACACAATCGGACTTGCAACATTGCCTGCTTGCATTGGCACGTCTCTCTCCCATCGAAACTTCCCTGTACTTGCAGGAAATTCTGAACCAAAACCCACCTGACATGTGCGTTCGCACTCTACGCCGCATCTTGCCCTCTTTACCGGTTGAGATACAAAATGCCCTGCGAGACCGCTTGCGACCACAGAAAACAAGCGTATGAAACTTTTTTGGGCTTTGCCTGTCATGATTCTCTTGCTGGCTTCAACCGCCTGTGCTCAGTCCCATTCCTCGACCCCACCCATGAGCACAACCCCTGTGCCTACTGCAACCATCCTCGCCAGCCCTAGTCCATCTCCTTCGCCGACCGCTTCCCAGACACCCACTAATACCTCTACACCTACTCCGCGTCCACCTCGTATCTTTGTTTTCTATGGGGATAGCACTCTCGCAATTGGAAAAGCCGGTGATGGCAAAAGGCACGGTGGATATTCGTTTATCAATAATCTTAAAACCATGATGCCCCCTGATGTCACTCTCATTACGGCCAACTATGGGGGACGCAGCGCTCGTTGGGCCGCCTTGAAAATCGAAGAAAAAGTTCTCGTTCACAATCCAGACGTTGTGACGTTGTGGTGGGGAATCAATGACTTGCTAGGTTGTCCAGGTATCTTCGACAGAGAAACCAATCGCATCCGACAAGACCAGGTAAAACGACTAGTTAACGAGCATATCACAGCTTTAAAGCACCAAATTGATATTCTCCTTGCCCACAACCTGCCAGTCTTTGTTATGACTACCTTGCCCGTCTGGAATGGTTATCTTCCTTGGAGTCATCTCGATGAAAATTACAATGTCATTTGGGAAAGTGGGCGATGGTGTCCTTTCAATCAGGGTTTATCCCAACTCGTTCAGGCACAAAGAGACTTGGTAGCAACCTATCAGGCTACGCAAGAAGCGGTCTACTTGGTGGATATTTGGGAACTCTACATGCAGCATAAAGACGAGGATGGGTTATATATGGACGTACTGCATCCCGGTCCATATGGAGTACAATTAATCGCTGAGGAATGGTTGAAGGTGTACTTGAGCACACAGCGGAGGTCTTCTCATGCCCCTGACTCACCGTGAACGCTTGCAGGCCTGTCTGGCCGACGATGCTTCCTTGGACCGTCCACCTGTAGCACTGTGGCGACATTTCCCTGTGGACGACCAATCTCCTGAGACATTGGCTGCGGCGACTTTGGCATTCCAACAGACGTATGACTTCGACTTTGTCAAGGTCAGTCCAGCATCTTCCTTCTGTCTAAAAGACTGGGGCGCGATGGACGTGTGGGAAGGCGACCCAGAAGGGACGCGGCGTTATACCCAGCGGGTTATCGAACGCCCAAAGGATTGGGAAACGTTACCCGTCCTCAACCCGAATAAAGCCCCCTATCTTTCTGGACAGCTCACCTGTTTGCGTCTCCTGCGAGAAAACGTACCCAAAGAAACCCCCATCCTCCAAACCATCTTCAGTCCTCTTGCGCAGGCCAAGAACTTGGTCGGAGGACCGCGGCTGATTGTTCACTTGCGACAATATCCTGAAGCGGTGATGAAAGGCCTAGAAACCATCGCCCGCACGACCCAACGCTTTGTGGAAGCTTGCGTCAAAATCGGCATTGACGGCGTCTTTTATGCCATCCAGCACGCCCAGGCTGATTTACTCACCCTCGAGGAGTACTATCGCTTTGGCCTAGGCTATGACTTGAAAGTGCTCGAAGCGGCACGTTCTCTATGGTGCAACGTACTTCACCTTCACGGTGAACACATCTACTTCCATCTGACAGAGAAATACGACCTCCCGATTGTCAACTGGCACGACCGACACAGCCACCCCTCGCTGGCTGAAGCGCAGAAACAGTTCGCCGATGTTGTTTGCGGCGGCATTGACCAGCAAACCTTGGTGTATCGCTCACGCTCCGAGGTGATCCAACAAGCTGAAGATGCCATCCGTCAGACCAAAGGCCGCCGTTTCATCCTTTCAGCCGGATGTGTTGTTCCCATCATCGCTCCTCACGGCAACCTGTTAGCCGTCCGACAAAGCGTAGAAAAAACTTAAGGTAACAGCCTCATGAGCTTACGCGTCATCTCCGGCAAAGCAAAAGGAAGAAAGTTAAAAAGTGTCCCCGGCGATACCACTCGTCCGGTCACCGATCTGGTCAAACAGGCGTTGTTCAATATTTTAGGAGAGGATGTGGTTGATTCCACCTGGTGGGACGTGTTCGGCGGAACGGGAGCGATTGGTATTGAAGCACTGAGCCGTGGGGCGGCTTTTGTGCGCTTCTCTGAGCTGAATCGCCTGCCGATTGAGACCATCAAAGCCAATCTAGAATTGACTGGTTTCACTGACCAGGCCGAAATCCGGCGCGGCGATGCCTTCGCCATGCTAGCATCGCCGCCAGACCGTCAGTTTGACTATGTGTACATCGCCCCACCTCAGTATCAGGAACTATGGTCCAAAGCACTCCGAGCGTTAGACGCTAACCCGGGTTGGTTAGCAGAAGATGCCTGGGTCATTGTCCAAATTCACCCCCGCGAAGCACATCCTGTTGAACTGAAACAGCTCGTATCGTTCGATAAGCGAAAATACGGCAGCACTTTGCTCATTTTCTATGAAAAAAAGTAAGTCGGACGCATGGTCGACCTAGAGACGTTTCAAAGCCTGGACTTCCCTGGGGGTGAGATAGCGCCACTGCCTGGGCTTAAGATTGCCAAGTTGTAACGGCCCCATACGAACACGAATCAACTTGACCACCGGCAAACCGAGCACCTTGCCGGTCTCGCGAATCTGGCGTTTGTGACCTTCTTTCAGCACCACCCGAAGCCATGCGCCTTTGCCGTGTCTCGCAAGTACGGCAACTTCGGCCGGTTGCGTGCGAAAACCATCCTCCAGGACAACACCACGTCGCCAGATTTCTAGCTGTTCTTGGTCAGGCAGACGTGCTACCAAGACACGATATTCCTTCTCATGCTGATAACGCGGGTGGGTCAGGCGATTGGCTAACTCGCCATCATTTGTGAAGAGCAACAGCCCTTCCGAGTCCACATCCAATCGTCCGACCGGATAGAGCAAACCCGGAAGGGGAATCAGGTCGCGAGCAGTCGGACGCGGGTCGGGCGCCGAGACGGTCGAGAGCACACCACGCGGTTTGTAAAGCATCACATAGACCGGCTCTTCCGGCCGTGGCAACGGTCGTCCATCTACCAGGATTTTATCTCGGCTCGGATCGGCTTTACTCCCCAAAACGGCTACTTTGCCGTTCACACTGACCCGGCCTTGGGCGATGATCGCCTCACAAGCGCGCCGCGAACCAAAGCCAGCGCGCGCCAAAATTTTTTGTAAGCGTTCTTCCATTAGCCCTTGAGCAATTTATCATGAGAATTTCTGTCTAAAACCTCATCCAACTCGAGTGGGGGAAGTTCGGTCAGCGAGTTCAGACCAAAATAGCGCAAGAAATCGGCAGTCGTGCCGTAGAGGATGGGCCTTCCTGGGCCTTCGGCGCGGCCGACCTCTTGAATCAGGCCGCGGCCAAGCAGCGATTTCATCACCGCATCGCTGTTTACGCCGCGCACGCTCTCTACATACGGACGCGTGACCGGCTGCTGATAAGCAATAATCGCCAGCGTCTCCAAAGCGGCCCGGCTCAAACGACTCGTGGCTTCCAGGCCCAAAAACCGCTCAATGAATTCGGCAAATTCAGGAGCAGTGGTCAATTGTACCCGACCATCATGGCGCTGCAGGCGCAGGCCGCGCGAGAGAAGCGCTTGCTCCAACGATCGCAAGGCTTCCTCAACCGCAGCTAGCGGTGCCCCCACGGCAGCCGCAAGTTGTGCTGGAGTAGTTGGTTCGGGCGAAACAAAAAGCAAGGCCTCCAAGGCAGCGATCAGGTTCAGGCCCGAGTTTTCACCTACGCTCATGCTATAATCACTCCGTATAATTCGGACATTGTAGGAGATGGTGTTTTATGAATAGAAAGCCTACTTGGATTTGGATATTCATCTTGTTTGTACTCTTCAACACTCTGGCTTGTACAATCTTTGTTGGCGGGCCGAAATATCCTGAAGAGCGCATTCCTATCTCGCCAGAAGCAGTAGATAGCCTGGAAATCTCGCTTGCCGAAGCCTTGGCCGAGAGCGCCATCACCGGCAATTTTAGCCTCAACGTCACCGAAACCCAGCTCACCTCATTCCTGGCCAACCGTTTAGCCACACAGAAAAGACCGCTTTTCACCGAGCCACAAGTCTACCTGCGCGATGGACAAATCCAAATCTATGGTCGCGTAGAACGCGGTCCGTTTACAGCAACCATACGCATCCTTCTGACAGCCGGACTAGACCACAATGGTAAAATGACCCTTCAATTGACTTCAGCCGACTTCGGTCCCTTGCCTGTACCTGCAGGTTTACAGGAATTCTTCACCGGCTTGCTCGAAGAGGCCTTCACCGGCCCGATCGGACCGCTCGCCACAGGCATCCGCCTGACAGAAATTCAAATCGCTAACGGAACGATGTCTCTCAAAGGTCAAGTCCGCTAGCGATGGATTATACCAGCATTCAAGAGCACACGTCCCATGTCACGGTATCGCTGGGCCTTTATCCTTCCGCTGACTTTTCTCCTGCTCTCGGCATGCGGCTCGGCGCCCATCGAGCAGCCGTCCCTGAATGTCACGATTCACGTGGACGGTCAGACACGATTGCTCGACTTACCGGCAGGTAGCACAGTACAGCAAGCATTAGAAAAAGCCAACATCACCTTAGGCTCGCTTGACCGTGTGAACCCGCCAGTATATTCGGTCCTGAGCGATGGGATAGAAATCCGCGTTGTTCGCGTACGAGAGGAATACATCACCCGAGTGGAAGTTTTGCCTTTCCCCAGTTACACCCTGCCGAACGAATCACTGCCCGCTGAAGAGCGACGACTCATTCAGGCCGGTCAGAATGGCGAACAACAGGTCACTACTCGCATTGTGTATGAAGACGGCGTGAAAGTGAGCGAAGTCGACCTCGAACCCGTCATCTTGCGTAAGCCAGTGGAAGAGATCATCATGGTCGGCGTGCAGAATCCGTTTGCCGTTCTACCGATACCCGGTCGTCTTGCTTATTTGAGCAGTGGTAACGCCTGGTTGATGGAGGGCTCCACCGCCAACCGTCGTCCGATTGTGACAAGCGGCGATCTAGATGGGCGCGTCTTTTCGCTCTCCCCCGATGGCGCTTGGCTCCTTTACACACGCAAATCAGACCGACCAGCAGAGCAAGAAATTAACACCCTGTGGGTTGTACGCGTTGAGGCGACCCCCCAGATTCCGGTCAACTTGCGGGTGGCGAACATCATCCACTTTGCCGATTGGCGCCCTGGCGAGAAATATACCATCGCCTATTCGACAGTCGAACCCCGCCTCACTGCGCCTGGCTGGCAAGCAAATAACAACCTTTTCCTGGTCTCACTCGACCCTCAAAAAAGCGAGGCCGGCAAACCGAAAGAAGTGCTACCGACCTCCTCAGGCGGCATCTATGGCTGGTGGGGGACCACTTTTGCCTGGTCGCCGGATGGAACACAACTAGCCTACACCCGCCCCGATTCCATTGGTTTGGTAGATTTGGAAAACGGCCGGCTGATGCCAATGGTAGATATCCTCCCCCTGAACACCTACGGAGACTGGGCTTGGGCACCGGGCTTGGCCTGGAGTCCCACCGGACTTTTCCTTTATTTCGTCAACCACGTTCCCGGCGAAAGCCCCACCCGTCCAGAAGAATCTCCGTTCTTTGAGTTGCAAGCGTTCTCTTTGGTGGGGCGTCTCGCCATCTCTTTGGCGAAACAAAGCGGGATGTTTGCCTATCCCGTTCCTTCGCCTGCGCGTCTGGAAAACGGCGAATTGACCTATCGTCTGGCTTATTTGCAGGCGATCTTCCCTCTGCAATCGGCAACCAGCCGCTACCGCCTGGTCGTTATGGATCGCGATGGATCAGAAGCGACTACGCTCTTTCCTGAAAGCACCCAGCCCGGTCTTCGCCCACAGACCCCAGTCTGGTCGCCGGACCCAGCGTACAACTGGTTGGCAGTTATCTACGAGGGCAATCTCTGGCTGGTCAACGCCGACACCGGTCAAGCCTATCAAGTCACCGGAGATAGCCTGGTCAGTCGCCTAGATTGGAAATAAAATCACTCTGATCGGCGCCCCTGCCTAGCAAGTTTGGACGCAAATACGACGCTTCAAGGAGACCTTATGCATATTCTCGTCACCGGTGCTGCAGGTTTTCTCGGCTCTCACCTCTGCGACCGACTCCTGGCTGAAGGACATACCGTGATCGGCCTGGATAATTTCCTCACCGGAAGCCCGGAGAACATCGCACACTTATCCAATAACCCTCGCTTTAGTTTTATCCATCACGATGTCTCTCAATTCATCTCGCTACACAAGAAACTAGACGCCGTCTTACATTTTGCTTCTCCAGCTAGTCCTAACCCACACTCGCCACGCGGTTACCCAAATCTGCCCATCGAGACCCTCAAGGCGAGTTCGCTCGGGACGTTCAACACGCTCGGCCTGGCGCGCGCCAACAACGCCCGCTACATGTTCGCCTCGACCTCAGAAGTCTACGGAGACCCTCGGGAACAGCCCCCCGCCGAATCGGATTGGGGACACGTGACCCCGATTGGCCCACGCTCGATGTACGACGAAGCCAAACGGTTCGGCGAAGCGACCGTCATGGCGTATCACCGCGTGCACGGCATGGATACACGAATCGTACGAATCTTCAATACCTACGGACCGCGTATGAGCCTCGACGACGGACGAGTCATCCCGAACCTCATTCAGCAAGCCTTGCGCGGCGAACCGCTCACCATCTACGGCGACGGCTCACAGACCCGTTCCTTTTGTTATGTGGATGATCTCATTGAAGGTATTTACCGTTTGCTGTTCTCCGAAGAGCATCTACCGGTCAATTTGGGCAACGACCGGGAAATTTCGATTCTGGAAATTGCTCATCTCATCAATAAGCTGACCGGCAACCGAGCGGGCTTTGTCTTCCGCCCAGAAGACCGGCTCGGCAACGATCCACAGCGCCGCCGACCCGACCTGACACGAGCGCGCACACTCCTCGGTTGGCAGCCCACCATTGACCTAGAAACCGGCTTACGCCGCACGATTGAATTCTTCCGTCAGCAACTCAGCCTGAGATGACCTTGTTACTTTCGCAACGTCAGGAACGCATCCGCTTCTACAAGTTCATGGTGGTCGGTGCAATCGGCGCAATCATTGATTTCGGCATCATGAATTTGCTTACGCGTGGCGCTCACTGGAGCCTGCTATGGGCCGGAACTGTTTCCTTTATCTGCGCCGTGACCAGCAACTTTCTCTGGAACCGCTATTGGACCTACCCCGATTCGCGCAGCCGTCCTCTGGCGCAACAATGGCTGATGTTTGTCGTCGTCAATGCAGTCGGCATGCTCATCCGCATCCCTATCCTCCACTTTTTAGAACCCCCTCTCCTTACCCTGGTCCGTGATCTGCCCCTGCAAAGACTGAACTCGACGTTTGTCGCTCACAACGTGACACTGGGTATTGCTGTTGCGATTGTCATGCTTTGGAACTTTTTCATCAATCGTTATTGGACGTATAATGATGTGGATCGAGAGGCAACACCATGAACCAAATTCCCATCATCCCCCTCTATACTTCACGCGGCGACGTTGAGGCTTTCCTCCGCTATCCTTATTTGTATAACCGCATGGGCGAGTGGATTGGCTGGGTGACACCCGACCGACAAGTCTACTCGGTGCTGGGTGTCTATGTTGGCGAATTGACAAACGAGCGCCGCATCATCCGTCGTCGCAGTGTTGACGACCTGAATCTCCCGCGCAAGACCCCTCCGCCCCCACCGCCCCGTCTCACCATCCCGGCCAATGCGCCGCTCGCTCCACTCATGGGCGACCTACCCTTCGGCGTCATCGATGTCCTCGCCGAAGAACCCGAACGCCTCCATCCGCTCGACAGCGGTGACTTGAAGGAAGACCTGGAGTAATGACCAACCAGCTCCTCCCCAAACCAGTCAGCGCCTCCCGCATTCAACTGGCGCAAATGATGCAACCGGAACACGCCAACACCCAAGGAAATGTGCACGGTGGCTGGATTATGAAACTGGTCGATGAAGCTGGCGCTCTGGCCGCCACCCGCCATGCCGGTCATCGTACCGTGACGGTCGCTATGGACCAAATGGTCTTTCGTCACCCAATTCACATCGGCGATTTGGTCATTTTGAATGCCCAGGTCACCTACGCTGGTCGAACTTCGATGGAAGTGGAAGTACGCGTGACCGCCGAAAATCCCCTCACAGGCGAACGTCGCGAGACCAATACCGCCTATCTGGTCTACGTGGCGATCGACGAACAAGGCCGTCCAACGCCGGTACCTCCGCTCCTGACCGAAACACCTGAGGAAGAAGCACGCATGCGCGCAGCGCAAGAAAGACAACAGCGACGCTTGCAACAGAAGCAAGAGATGGAAAAATGAACAACGAGAATCTCTCAAGCGACCTGCCGGCCAGACCACCCGAGGCCGAACCTAAAGAACGGTTGGGTCACCCGATTCGTTCTCTCAAAGAACTGATCGAATACGTCTCGGGAAAAAGTGCTGCGCAGCTCCCGGCCGAAGATTCCGGCCTGGCCGAGATCCTGCCCTTTCCTTTCCTGGCCATTGTCGGCCAAAGGGAAATGAAATTGGCGCTTATC
>JANWWB010000239.1 GCA_025056515.1 Anaerolineales bacterium | reverse complement strand
TTTGCCGTGATTGGACTTTCGGTAGCGTTGACAGGCGCTTTCTTGACCTTTGTTCTAGCGCTCCTCTTGAACCTATCGGATGACCTGGCTGCCGGTCTTTATACTGGGGCATTGACTTGTACTCCGGCTTTGGCAGGGGCGCTGGATGTTTTTGCGCGCTTTGCTCCTGACTTGCAAGGGACGGTGTCGGTCGGGTATGGTATTGCTTATCCGTTTAGTATGATCGGCATTGTCATCTTGGTTCAGTTTTTCCCTAGATTGGTCCGGGCGAATCTGCGTCTTGAAGAGCAACAATGGCTCGAGGAGCGCCGCCGCGAACTCCCGATGTTGGTTGTCAAGCAATACCGGATTACCAATCCAAACATGGAAGGGCGCACCTTGCGCGAACTTCACCCACATCGCTTGGCACATGTCAATATCACCCGCGTTTTTCGCAATGGGCAGGTTTCCTTGGTTTATCCGGACTTTTCGTTTCGTCAAGGCGATGTGATTATGGCCGTTGGCCCTCAGCCTGAGATGGAAAAAATCGAATTGTTATTCGGAGAAGAGGCTCATGTGCCGATGGACATGAACACGAACATCGCCACCGCCGACCTTGAAGTGACCTCCACGGCCGTAGCTGGCAAGACACTGGCCGAATTGCGTGTGTGGGAAAATTATGGTGTGGTGATCACTCGCATTCGGCGTCAGGGGATGGAAATCAGTCCTATTGGTAGTATGACGCTGGAAATCGGAGATGGCTTGCATATCGTCGGCGAGCGAATGGATGTGGATAAATTTGTCAAGGAAATTGGCGGCGATACACGGCGGATTCACGAAACCAGCATGCTTTCGTACTTGCTTGGGTTGGTGCTTGGGATTGGCCTGGGGTTGCTCCCGTTTCAATTGCCGGGTGGGGTACAGGTCAAATTAGGGGCAGCGGGCGGAGCGTTCTTGGTGAGCTTGCTCATCGGACATTTCGGTCGGCTGGGCCGCTTACCTTTGTATGTTCCGGCTGCTGCCAAAAACTTGACCCGTGAATTGGGCTTGATGCTCTTCTTGGCCGGGGCGGGTACCAATGCTGGAGCGCATTTCGTCTCGGTTATTCAGGAGCAGGGTTGGACGCTCTTTCTCGCCGGTGCAATGATCACGATCGTTTCGACAACAGCGGGTTTGGTTACGATGATCAAAATCTTTCGCATGAAGACACTTGCTTCGTTGGGTGCCCTCACGGCTTGTATGACCAATCCGCCCGGTTTGGCTTCTGCAAATACTCATACAACTACGGACGTGGCCACGCTTTCTTATGCGAGCGTTTACCCGGCTGCGCTGATTTTCAAAATTCTGGCTGCTCAACTTTTATCCATCTTGCTTTTACGTTTCTAGCTTGCCGTGTGTGCTCGTTTGTGGACTGTTTTTGCCCTTGTGGGATTGTTTTGGCTGGTCGGTTGCACGGCAGCTTGGGGCGTTTCACCTGTTTCTACGTCTACGCCTTTCGTGGGCTTGCTCACGCGGACGCCCTTTTTACCCGAAGAGCAGATGTCGTTCTTAACTTCCGTGCCCCAGCTTTCTACTCCGACGTTTACACCAACGATGACTTCGATGCCCCTGGTCCTCTGGATGTCTCCGGCTGTTCCCGAGCAATTGGCTGCGTATGTCCAGACTCTTGATGTGCCTATGACGGAGAATGTTGAGCAAGCAACGGTCCGTCTGGAAGTCACACAGCCTTCTCAGGACGACACAACCGTCCTGTGGGTGTATGCTTTAGTGGCGCCCTTTCCAACTTTAACGGATGAGGTCCCATTGACCGATTTACAATCGGCCTGGCGTGGAGAAGCGAGCGGACCTTTTGCGGGTCGTCCGTTATGGATGAGCGAGTCCACGCGCGCGGCGTTGACCTTCCTATGGGGCGAACCTGCACCGCAAGCGATTCGCCTTGCCGAATCAGAGCACTTGCTCGACCTAGCCTGGAGCGAACAGCCTTCCTGGGCGGTTGTTCCTTTTGAAGAGTTGCAACCCCGTTGGAAGGTCTTGAGTGTGGACGGCCATTCGCCTATCCATAACACCTTTGACCCGGCCGCCTATCCGCTCAAGGTCGCCTTTCGTTTGACACGTCCGGTGATCGATTTACCAGCCTCAAACCGAGACCCGCAGAAATTAACCACTCTCATCATGACTGGCGTGACTGCTCTGGTTCGTAGCACAGCTTGGCGCATGGAACAAAAGGGCCTAACTTATCCAGGTGAAGAGGTACGAGAAATTTTTCGCGCAGCTGACCTGTTACACATCAGCAACGAGGTTCCTTTTGCTGAAAACTGTCCTCACCCCTATCCGATTCGAGCAACACTTATCTTTTGTAGCGACCCGCGTTATATTGCCTTGCTGGAAGATATTGGCGTCGATATCGTCGAGCTGACCGGCAATCACTTCCAAGATTATGGTTCAGCAGCGACTTTGCTCACGATTGATATGTATGAGCAGCGCGGCTGGGTCTATTTCGGCGGTGGGCGTAACCTTGCTGACGCGCAAAAGCCGGCCTTGGTGGAGCACAATGGCAATCGGCTGGCATTTATCGGGTGCAATCTGGTCGGTCCGGATTGGTCGTGGGCGACTGCTGAGCGTCCGGGTTCGGCGCCATGTGATAAGGAATATATGCGTGCAGAGCTAGCTCGTCTACGCGCTGCCGGATATTTGCCGATTGTCACTTTTCAACATTCTGAAATCTACACCATTTATCCGAGTTGGGCACAAAAACAGGATTT
>JANWWB010000214.1 GCA_025056515.1 Anaerolineales bacterium | reverse complement strand
TGGGCTTAAGTTTACCGCTTATGAGGCTCGTCGTATTCTCTGTGTCCGAACTCGTGTCCAAACCTCGGTATCCTATGCTTGATTTTCATTGAGAATCATGTATAATAACGGCGGGTTAAGCAAACGCATCTCTAGAGCAGAGATGCTCGTATTTTCTACATTAAAGCACATAGACAACATGCCACCGACATTTCTCACTAAAGAAGGCTATCAAAAGTTAGCTGAGGAGCTTGAATACCTGCGCACGGTTAAACGCGCCGAAGTGGCTGCGCGTCTCCATGAAGCGATGGAAGGTGGCGAACTCATCGAAAATGCCGAGTACGAAGCTGCTAAGAACGAACAGGCATTCGTGGAAGGGCGCATCCAAGAACTAGAAATGCTCTTAGCCTCGGCGCGCGTCATCGAAGAACAAACCAGACATGGGGGAGGTCTGGTACAAGTCGGCTCAAAAGTCACGATTCAAGAAAACGGAAACGAACCCGAGACCTATGTCATTGTTGGCACGGCCGAAGCCAACCCACGTGAGGGAAAAATTTCGAACGAGTCGCCGATCGGCAAAGCCGTGTTGAATCACGTTGAGGGCGAAGAAGTGACTGTCGAGGCCCCAGGCGGCGTCTACAAAATCAAGATTATCAAGGTAGAATAAGTCTATCTCCAGACCGGCCAGCCCCGCGCTGCCTGCTGGAGCGCGGGCTTTTTTGTAAGCTGAGCCTAGGAAGGTTGTTGCATGCCCGAACTATCTGCTCTTGAAAAAATCCGTCTTGAAAAACTAGAGGCCCTACGCCGTTTAGGTATTGAACCTTACCCCACACGTGCGGAGCGCACACACACCAGCGCCGAGGCGATTGCCGCCTTCGAGGCCGCCGAGAAAGCCGCTGCCTCCGGTAATCCGCCTGCCGAAGTACGCGCGACACTTGCTGGTCGCCTGCGCGCTGCTCGCCCAATGGGCAAACTCATTTTTGCCC
Source organism: Anaerolineales bacterium (assembly GCA_025056515.1). Classification (GTDB taxonomy): domain Bacteria; phylum Chloroflexota; class Anaerolineae; order Anaerolineales; family Villigracilaceae; genus UBA877. The sequence goes on along the minus strand of JANWWB010000214.1, from coordinate 6,156 downwards.
ATATCGAAGACGGCGATGGGCGCATTCAACTGCTCTTCCGCATCAATGAACTCGGCCAGGAACGAATCAAAATATTCAACGATTACTTCGACCTGGGCGATTTCATCCAGGCAAGTGGCATCTTAATGCGCACACGCACAGGCGAAATCACCCTACTTGTCCATGACTACAAAATGCTGGCAAAAGCCATCAGCCCCTTGCCGGCCGCCAAGGATGAGATTTTGCCCGATGGAACAATCGTCCGCCATGCTGCGTTAGAAGACCCAGAACTGCGCGCCCGCCAGCGCTATGCCGACTTGGCCGTCAACCCCGAAGTGCGCGAAGTCTTTCGCAAACGCGCTGCTATCTTACGCGCCCTACGCCAATTCCTCGATTCACGCGGCTTCCTCGAAGTCGAAACCCCCATCCTACAGCCGCTCTATGGAGGCGCAGCAGCCCGCCCGTTCATCACCCACCACAATGAACTCGACCAGGATATGTATCTGCGCATCTCCTTTGAGCTTTATCTCAAACGCTTACTGGTCGGCAATTTGGAAAAAGTGTATGAAATCGGGCGCGACTTTCGCAATGAAGGCGTTTCCTTCAAACACAATCCAGAATTCACCCAGCTTGAGTTCTACTGGGCTTATGCCGATTATCTCAAAGTCATGGAACTGACCGAGCAAATGCTCGCCTACGTTTGCGAGCAAGTGCTGGGAACCACCCAAGTCACCTATCAGGGTCACCTGTTAGATTTCACCCCACCCTGGCGACGGCTGGAACTGCGCCAAGGTCTGCTGGAAACCAGCGGAATCGACATCGCTGCCCACCCGACCGCGGCCTCGCTTTACCAGGCTCTGGTGCGTGCTGGAAAACAACCCGACCCACACGCCACACGCGGTAAACTGATTGACTTTATGCTCTCAGAATATCTTGAGCCACTTCTTATCCAGCCAACGTTCCTCTACGATTACCCGCGCGATATCTCCCCCTTGGCCAAAGCCAAACCCGGCGACCCGCTAACCGTCGAGCGCTTCGAAGTGTATGTGGCCGGCTTCGAACTCTGCAACGCTTTCACTGAACTCAACGACCCGCTCGACCAAGAACAACGTTTCCTGGAAATGGGACGGGACTACGCCGACGGCGATGAAGAAAAACACCCGCTAGATGAAGACTATCTGCGCGCCATGCGCTATGGCATGCCCCCGAATGGCGGTTTTGGCATGGGTATTGACCGCCTGACGATGCTCTTGACCGATAAACACTCCATTCGCGAAGTCCTACTCTTCCCGGCGCTGCGCAAAGAAGAATGAGTCGCTTGCCTTCCCCCTTGACCTGGTTACTCCTTGGCGATACACTTGCGCTTGCTCTCCTAACTATCATCGGATTTGCTGCACACAACGAGTTAAGCCCAGCCTATTTCAGCCGGATGCCGGCAACGTTCCTGCCGATGTCCCTTGCTTGGTTCCTCGTCGCCCCGTGGTTAGGTCTGTTTGAAAAGCGCATCGTTCAGAACCCCCGTCAATTGTGGCGCCCTTTCCTGACGATGCTGATAGCCGCGCCGCTTGCAGCCGTCTTGCGAGCAGCCTGGTTGGGCGGAGTAGTTTTGCCGATTTTTGTAGTCGTCTTGGCCGGGAGCAATGCATTAGGCATGATGACCTGGAGGGCTATTTGGCTTGTTTTGCAAAAGAAAATTTCTTCAACAAACTTCTGAGGCGAAAACCGTGGTCGGCAGAAACTTAACAAGACAGAAATCAGGATGTTGCCAAACGGTCTTTTCTGTTCGGAAATGCAAAATCAACGCTTTAGTATTGTCATAACTTATGCCCTGCCCCTAGCTCTAGGGGCGCTATTTTTATGTACTCTATTGCAAGCATTGTCTCTTTGCTGCCGGCACAGCATCTGCCCTGAGCGAAACGTGAGGAAAGCAGTTCCCCGGATTGCCAGAAACTTATCTGTCCTGACATTCAGCCAAGCCTTCAACGGCCACGCCGTTGACAAAGTTACGGAGGAGATTTTGCCTTCTGGCAATGAAGATGGTATGCAAATATTTGCATTCAGGTTACACGACCAACGCGACAACCAATCCCCGGCGCTCCTTGCCCGAGTAAACAAGACAAGCGACTTGGATGAAGTCACTCCACCGGCAGTAAAATTGTGTAAGACGCCTAAACATACTCTCGAAGTCGTTTACGTGTTGTCGCAGAATAGAGTATGATTAGAGCACAACAACCATTCGGAGCAATGTCAACCTCCACCTGCTGAGAAGTTCTAAAAAGGCGCTACAGTTCGAGCTGCATCAGCGTGGCTATCTTGCGACAAACACTCTTTTCTTTATGGACGAACTCTCTCTCATTCGCGCAGCGCAACAGGGCGACCTGGAAGCCTTCAATCGGTTGGTCTTGGCTTACCAAGGGATGCTCTTTAACGTTGCGCTGCGCATCTTAGGCGATGAAGATTTGGCCGCCGATGTAACCCAAGAAGCCTTCCTCTCAGCCTTTCGAGGCTTGCATGCCTATCGCGGCGGCTCTTTCAAGGCCTGGTTATTGCGCACCATCACCAATGCTTGCTACGATGAACTTCGCCGCAACAAACGCCGCCCTACCATATCCCTAGAGCCAGAGACCGAAGAAGGGGAGGAAAACGAAAACGCTCCTTGGTTGGCCGATACGACCAGCATTCCTCAGCAAGAAATCGAACAACGCGAACTCGAACATGCCATTCAACACTGTTTGGAATCCCTACCGATGGAATTCCGCACCGTTGTTGTTTTAGCCGACATTCAAGGTCTCGACTACCGAGAGGTCGCTCTGGCTCTGCGGCTTCCACTAGGGACGGTCAAATCTCGTCTAGCGCGCGCTCGTTTGCGCTTGCGCGACTGCCTGCAAGGGTTTTGGGAACTTTTACCCACTGCCTTCCGTCTGGAGAGATAAAGTAACTCATGAACGAACTTTCCTCTCGCGACCTTATTCAGCTCTCCGCTTACCTCGATGGAGAACTCCGACCGGCAGAAGCAAAGCGCTTAGAACAGCGCCTGGCTGAAGAAGATGCGCTGCAGCGCGCTTTAGAAGACCTGCGCCAGACGCGCGCCTTGCTCCGTCAAATGCCGCAGCGCCATCCGCCGCGCAACTTCACGCTGAAGCCGCGTCTGCGCGGTCTGCGGCCGCCTTTTCCGCGCACAGCCTTGGCGCTCTCCTGGGCTTCGCTGGCCATTTTGTTGGTCTTCTTTATCGCGCTAGGGAGCCGGTTGTTTGGTGATTTAAGCATTGCATCATCATCGCCCATGGCGGTTGCGCGTCCGATGGAGATCGGCGGAGGGACCGAAGAACCGATGATGAGCATTCAAAGCATGGAGGGAACGCTCACTCCCACCCCAGAGATAGCCTACTTTCCCCCAGCTGAAACAGCATCCCCTGCGCCCGAGATGCGCGCCATGAGCCTTGAAGAGTCCTCTCCTGTTTCCGAGTCGCGCTTGCCATCCTGGTGGTTCGGGGCCCCAATCGTATCCTTGCTGCTGCTAGGAATTGCGTTCGGATTGCGCCGAGCACAGTTAAGAGCTTTTCAGCGCCGGTTTATGAGCAGAGACTAGTTTGCAAAGTTCAAATCTAAACCACAATTTGGCGGTTCTGTGTAAAATTAAGACATCCGGTATTGCTGGATGTCTTTTCTTTTGGATTTCCAAAGGAGGTTGCTATGCCGACTGTGGCTCCAGTTCGTCCGTCTCCCATTGCTGGAGCATGGTACGAAAGCAACCCAAGCGCACTTGGGCTTGCTGTAGATGAATATATGAATCGTGCGCACTTACCAGAGCTGTCCGGTGAGTTGATTGGGGTCATTGCGCCCCATGCCGGACACATCTACTCGGGTCCGGTTGCTGGTTATGCCTTTGCTGCTGTTCGCTCTGAAAACAATCGTCGCGCCAAGCAAGGGCGACCCATTCGCCTGGTAGCTGTTGTCTCCCCTATGCACTATCCGTACTACGAACCTCTCCTGACCAGCGCTCATCAATCTTACTGGACCCCTTTGGGCGAAGTCCCGATCGCGCACGACAAACTGGCGCTCCTACAGGTCGCTGTCAAAAAACGCTTCAGCGCTGGCTTACAACCGGTCGCTTATGACCGCGAACACTCGCTCGAAATCGAACTACCATTCCTTCAACGCGCCTTGCCAGATGGATTCGAGCTCTTACCTTTGATGATACATAGCCAATCCCCCAAAGCAGCAGAGGCGCTTGGTCTTGCACTCGGCGAGGTTCTCGCCGACCAAAACGCTCTCTTGGTGGCTTCCACCGATCTTTCTCACTTCTATGATCAAAAAACAGCGCGGCTCTTAGATCAGACGATGCTTGAATGCTTTGAGGCTTTTGATCCATATTCAATCTTCCGGCTGGAGGCCAGCGGACGTGGGCAGGCCTGTGGACACGCTGCAGTCGCTGCCGTCCTATGGGCTGCTCACACCCTAGGAGCCAATACTGTTCGAACTCTCGCTTACGCTACTTCAGGCGACGTTACAGGAGACTATCACTCCGTGGTAGGGTATGGAGCAGCGGCCATCCTGAAACTTTGAGAAAGGGGAGCAAACAGTATGACGATTGATGATGCTGTTCAAGCGCTGACCACCCTGATTAAGCAGGTCAGCCCAAGCGCTGAGGTCAAAACGGTCAAAATCTCTGAAGAAGAAGCGCGTATGAGCGTCTTTGTCGGCGAAGCGGATGTACAAGCCATTCGCGAAGCCACCTTCCAACCGGTTCTAAAGTATCTTAACGAAGAAGGCTACGATATCCAAGTGCTGGTATACGACAAAGATCATCCGCCGGAAATCGGCGATTAGCTCTTTCTCCCTTGACCTTGTTAGAAGAAAAGCAAAACGTTATCCTGACCGGCGAACCATTCAACACTCTCCACATCGGGCAAGTGTCTTTGGTTGTTATGAAGCCCAGATGACCGCTCACACCGGCGGTCATCTGGGCTTTTCAAGCAAGATTATCCCCAAGGCTGTGCTTTTTACAGTCGGTCCATGGCATCCATGGCTGCGATCGCAGCCACCTGCACAATAGTCTCTACTTCATCACCGGTCTGCAGGACATGGATTGGCGCACCCGTTCCTAACAAGATGGGACCAATCGCCTTGGCATTGCCCAAGCGGGCTAGCAACTTATAGGCGATATTCGCCGATTCGAGCGAGGGAAAGACAAGCACATTTGCATCCTTGACCCGGCTGAACGGGTAGCGTTCTTCGATAATTTCCGGCACAACAGCAGTATCAGCTTGCATTTCGCCATCCACTTTCAAGTCGGGATCTTTGGCACGCACCAACTCGACCGCCTTTCGTACTTTATCCACTAGCGGATGGTTGGTAGAGCCGAAGTTCGAGAAAGAGAGGAAAGCCACGCGCGGCTCCAGCTCAATTTTGCGCGCAAAACTGGCCGCCAGCAAAGCAATTTCAGCCAGCTGCTCGGCGGTCGGTTCGATATTGACGGTGGCATCCGTGAACAAATAGACGCGGTCTTCAACCAACATGATATAAGCTCCGGCCACAATCCCACCTTCTTTGCTGGCATGATGGATCTGCAAAGCAGGGCGAATCACATCGGGATACTCGGCGGTCAAACCAGAGACATAAGCATCAGCATCGCCCATTTTGACCATCAGAGGGCCGAGCACATTCGGTTCACGAACGCGCTTGCGGGCTTTGGCCAAAGTCATACCTTTGCGGGCACGCAATTCATAGTAAACCTTGACGTATTCCTCATAGCGCTCAAAGTTATCCGGATCAATAATCTTGCAATCCAAATCCAAGGAAAGCTCGGCAACTTTGGAGCGAATAACATCAGGACGGCCGATGAGAATCGGCTCGCCGATGCCCTCGTCGGCAACCTGCACAGCAGCGCGAATGATTTTGCTTTCCTCCCCTTCTGCAAAGACGATCCGCTTCTTGGGTTTTGCAGAACGAGCTTTATTCATGAAGAAATAGCGAACGCGAGCACCCATCCCCTGGCGGTAGGCCAATTGCTCACGATATTCATCCAGGTCAATCTTCTTACGGGCAACGCCGGTTTCCATAGCCGCTTGTGCCACTGCGGGAGATTCCCATAACATAACACGCATATCGAGTGGCTTGGGGATAATGTACTCGGGGCCAAACTTGAGGCTATCTAAGCCATAGGCGCGCAAGACA
>JANWWB010000163.1 GCA_025056515.1 Anaerolineales bacterium | reverse complement strand
CTTCAAGTTGCTCTACCCCCTCCGAAAGGAACGCCAAGTCTTGTTTTAGAGCAGGCATGGCTAGGGAGTAGGCTGAGCTTGTTGGGTTTGCTCTAAGGCGCGGCGGGTAATCAGATACCAGCGCGCAATATTGTTGAAACGATCAGCTGGCTCAAAAAGCAATGGCACTTGCACGCCCAATACGCGCGTATCGACAGCGTAGGTATAAACCGGGTAAAACAAAGGCAGAGCGGGCAACTCGCGCGCGAAGACTACCTGAAAGTTTCGGTACAAGCGAGCGCGCGTATCCGGTTCGGTAATCACCCGCGCCTGCTCCAGGTATTCACTAGCCGAACGGTTATCCCATTGAGCGTAATTTTGCCCATTGACAATCTCGGCCTGATGCCAGAACGGGTAAGGATCTGGATCATAGGCGCGTGTCAGGTCAAAATCTACCAATGCCACCTGGTACCGATGCGTTGCAAGATAGTCTTCTATCAGCCTCGAATAGGGAACAGCCTGGAGGGTCACTTCCACCCCCACAGCCGCCCAATGATCGCGAATGGCGTCTGCAAGCGCAGCGTGCAAGACCGTATCTGGATGAAGCAAAGTAAAGGAAAGCCTCCCTTCCTCGCCGACGCGCACCGTCCCATCAGCAGGCAAAACATAACCGGCCTTCTTAAGAAGTGCAGCGGCAGCCACCGGGTCATAGGGAAGCCGCTCGACGCCATTGTAATAGGCCCAGGTATCCGGCAGAAGCGGCGAATCGGCCACAATGCCTTGTCCCTGTAGATAGCGGTCAATTATCCATTGGCGATTGAGCGCCAGTAGAAGAGCGCGCCGAATCGACTTATCCTGCAAGAAACGCACCTCATCATTTTGTAAATTGAACAAAATCATGGTCAAGCGCGGCATACGACTCGAATAAAACGCTAGATTCGGCTCTTGTAAGGCCTCCGGCAACACATCTAACGTGATCTGACTGATACCGAGAACGTCTCCATTCCGATACGCCGCCAAAGCGGAAGCCGCATCGGGGTAATAGCGAAAGACTATTTGTTCGATGAACGGTTTCGCACCATAATAACCATCGAACCGCGTCAGGACCACCCCAGCGATGCGGTTGTCTTCTACCAATAACTTTTCAAAACGATATGGTCCGCTCCCAACCGGCGAAAAATTGAACTCGGCTAACAGCATCTGGTCAGGAGGCGTCGTGGAGAGCAAATGCTTCGGTAAGACGCCGAAAGTCAAATAATCCAGAAACGGTGCAAACGGCTCTTGGAGCACAAATTTGATGTTACGCCCATCCAGAACGGTAATTTCCACCGAATCCCAGAGAGCGCGCACATCGTCGGTATAGGCCGAAAATTGGCTGCGCAATACATCCAAGGTAAAAAGCACATCTTCTGTCGTCAATGGCTGGCCATCGTGCCAAAGAAGATTAGGGCGCAACGTGAGATTGTAAACAGTACCATCGGCAGAAACGCCCCAAGACTCTACCAAGTCTGGCTGGGGAACTCCCCTCGAATCAAAGCGAAAGAGGCTACTGAAAATCAGGCGATTGACATCCCTATCGGCAGGATTAGCCAAGTCGTAGAGCGGATTGAGTCTGGAAAAAGACCCGATCAAGGCCTCGGTATAAACGCCCCCGCTGGCCGGCTCTACCACGGTCGGTGTCAGGGAGGGCTGTCGTGTCAATAGCAAGACACCCACCAAGGCTAAGGTCAGCAAAACAATCAGAATCTGCCAACGATAATGTTTCATAGGGAAAACAAAGAAGGCCATTCACCGGCCACGACCAGAAAATAGACCGGGGCCTTCTCCTGCATCAACGTGCTGTCAGTACAATCGAAGCAATCGCCAACCCAAAGAAGACCACGCTAAAGATAATGGTCAGGCGAAACAGAGTACGCTCAATACCACGCCGTGCCGTGAAAATGCCGCCGCTATCGCTGCCGGTCAATCCGCCCAAGCCGGCTCCTTTGCTTTGTAACACGATCGTAAAAATCAAGGCAATTGATGTTAAAATCAAACTAATATCCAGAATGGTTTTCATCTACAGCCTCCAGAAAATGTAGCCGTTAGATTATACCTGTGAAGCAAGAAAACCGTCAAACGTTTCTCACAAAGCCAAATTCACACCACCTCTGGAAAGCCTCGGTACTATGTACGAGCTCATCCTTAACCTCCACATGCACACCTGCTATTCAGATGGTTCTGGCCTGCACGCCGATCTGGCCCAAGCTGCCCTTAAGACCGAGGTCGACGTCTTACTCGTTTCCGACCACAACGTGTGGGTACAGGGAGTAGAAAAGTACTACCGGAATGGACGCCGCCGCGTTCTACTCTTATGCGGCGAAGAAATTCACGACCAAGACCGCGACCCGCAAAAGAATCACTTGCTCGTTTTCGGAGCGGAGCGTGAACTCGCCACTTTTGCCGACGACCCACAGACGCTCATCCAAGCCGTACGTGCCGCCGGTGGTTTAAGCTTCATCGCTCATCCGATTGATCCTCCCCTCCCTGCCTTTGGGGAAGAGGACATTTCCTGGGTCAATTGGGAAGTGCGCGGCTACACCGGCATCGAACTTTGGAACGGATTCAGCGAACTTAAAAGCATCGTGCGCGGCAAACTGGACGGTTTGTTCTATGCCTATTTCCCCGAAGCAATTGCCCGCGGACCTCTGCCTCAAACACTTGCGCTCTGGGATCGCTTGCTTGCCTCGGGTCAAAAAGTGGTCGCTGTTGGAGGGTCAGATGCTCACGCTCGTCGGATGTCGCTTGGCCCTCTCCATCGCGTGATCTTCCCTTATGAGTACCATTTTTCAGCAATCAACACACACCTGCTCGTTCCCCATCCTTTGCTTGGCAATCTTGAGGAAGATAAACGGATGATTTACCGCGCCCTGGCCGCCGGTCATTGCTTCATCGGATATGATTTGCCCGCTCCCACGCGCGGCTTCTCCTTCACGGCCCAGGGACAGGAACAAAACGCCTGGATGGGTGATGACATCCAAGTCGAAAAAGCAATCACCCTACAAGTCAAAGTGCCTTCAGCCGCGGAAATTCGGCTGCTCAAAGATGGGAAAGTCATTCGCACAGTCCATGGGCTAGCCCTCTCCCATATTACGGAAGAAACGGGCATCTATCGCGTTGAAGTGTATCGCCATTTCCTCGGTCGCAAACGCGGCTGGATCTTCAGCAACCCGATTTACGTACGCAGATGAGCATGGGAGGGAGTTTCGACTTCAGGCGATTGACTGCAAATCGGAATGTTGTTTGCCCTGCACAAAAAACGCGTTTTAGCGTAAAATAGCGCCCGTTCCTTACGCTGGCCTATGCGCGCAGCGTCTTTCCGCCCCCGGCTTGGCCTACGGCAGATGACCGGGGGCATATCCCGAGGAAAGGAGGTGACCCCAATGCGAAAGTACGAACTGGTATGTGTTATCCACCCTGACCATGACGAGGCTGCTGTTGCCGGCATCGTGGAAAAGGTGAAGGGCTGGATCGGCGAATCCGGAGGTACTGCAGATAAGGTAGAGTTTTGGGGGCGTAAAGCCCTAGCCTACCCTATCCGCAAACAAAAGGAAGGCCACTACGTTCTCCTGAACATGAGTCTTCCGGCTAGCGCCGCGCCGATACTCGAGCAAAACTTGCGCTATCTCGAACCGGTGATTCGCTACTTGCTGACTGTTGTGGATTAGGAATTCGTAGTATCTGCCCTGGGAGGTTGTCATGAGTAGAGGTTTGAATAAGGTCATGCTTATCGGGCATGTCGGACGTGAGCCGGAAATGCGCTATACTCCCTCCGGACGACCTGTCACCACGTTCACCGTTGCTACCAATCGCAGCTGGAACAGCGCCAACGGCGAACGTCATACCGAAACCGAGTGGTTCAACATTGTGGCCTGGGGCAACCTGGCCGAAATTTGCAAACAGTACCTGAACAAAGGTCAACAGGTTTACATTGAAGGGCGCTTGCAAACTCGCCGCTGGGAAGACAAAGAAGGCGTCAAACATACAACAGTAGAAGTTGTTGCTTCGGAAATGATGATGTTGGGCGAACGTCGCGAAGCCGCCAGCACCACTGCCGATGACGAAGTCGTCACAGAGGCCGAAGCGCTTCCTGACGAAGAAGAAGACGAATTCCCATTTTAGTAGTAAGTACGTATCTACAAGCGCCAAAAGAGCGCTCTTACCAAAGAAGGTGAAGAAAGTATGGAACAACCGATTGAACGAACTACCGAACAAGCTCAGGAACGCCGTTATTTTGTGCGTCCTAAAATTTGTCAATTCTGTGCTGAAAAACATTTGGTGATTGATTACAAACAAGTTGACATCTTGCGCCGCTATATCACAGAAGAAGGCAAAATCCGCCCGCGGCGTCAGACAGGCACTTGCGCCAAACATCAGCGTCAGCTGGCGGTTCACATCAAACGTGCGCGCCACTTAGCCTTGCTTCCCTTTGTGTGCAGCACAGACGAAGAATAATTCTCCTCCCCTGCAAGCATTCTCGGCGGAAGACAGGAATCACCCCTCTCCTGTCTTCCGCACAATGAGGCTGATATGGCAAATCGTAAGGCTACGAAAAGCATCACCAAGAAACACCTGGCTCGTATTGAACGAGAAAAAAGACTCACCCGCATCATCACCATTGTCAGTGCCGCTATCCTGAGTGTCGTCTTTCTCTCTATTCTCTACGGTATCCTCAACGAGACGCTTCTACTCAACTATAAACCCATCACTACAGTCAACGGCGAAAGTGTTTCGGTGCGCGAATTTCAAGTGCGAGTCAAAGTCAATCGCCAAGAGACGATTAACCAATTTATGCAATATTATCAATTCGTCTCCATGTTCGGCGGTGACCCCAATCAAGACCAAACTCTCTTGAGCCTCAGCAGTCAACTCAGCGACACGCAAGGGTTCGCAGAAAAAGTTTTACAGCAAATCGAAAACGACCTTTTGGTCAAGCAATACGCCCAAAAGAACGGCATTGTCGTCACCGAGCAAGAGATTGAACAAGCTATCCAGCAAGCCTACGGGTACTTCCCCCAAGGAAGACCGACGCCAACAGCATCTGCTACACCTTTACAGTACTCTACCCTCTCGGCGACTCAACTTGCCCTGATCACAGCCACGCCAACCTCCCTCCCCACCGCCACACCCACTCGCGGGCCAACCCCAACCTCTGCCCCCACACGCACGCCGGCTCCCACAGCCACGCCTCTAACAGAGGAAAGTTTCCTCAGCCTCTACCAGGAGGGCCTGGCCTACTATAAACAGTGGGGCATGGATGAAGAAATGTTCCGACGCATTTTCTTTGAATACGGCCTATACACTGAGCGAGTCAAGGCACAAGTCACAGCCAATGTGCCACATGAAAGCGAGCAAGTTTGGGCGCGTCATATCCTGGTCTCAGATGAAGCCACAGCGAACACCGTCCTTACGCTGCTGAGGGCTGGCGGAGATTGGGGACGCTTGGCCTCACTGTATTCCCAAGACCCGGGCTCCAAAGAAAAAGGCGGTGACCTCGGCTGGTTTGCACGAGGAAAGATGGTCCCAGAATTTGAAGAAGCCGCTTTCAGCCTCAAGGTCGGCGAAATCAGCGAACCGGTCAAGTCCGTCTACGGGTATCACATTATCCAAGTTTTAGGACACGAAAACCGTCCTCTGACAGAGAGCGAATATCAACAAGCTGTAAACGCGGCCTTCAACACCTGGTTGGCAGAACAACGCGCTGCGGCCAAGATTGTTCGTAACAAGCAGTGGCAGACTTTCATCCCCACCGAACCGACTTTGCAACAAGCCTTCACGAATATGTTTGCCACCCAAACAGCCTATGCACCCACATATCAGTCACAGGCTAAGACCGCCGAGGCGCAATGGCTCCTAACCCCATCTCCGACTCCACAACCATAAGCTGACAAAACTCCTGCAGGCGGTTGCCTCGCAGGAGTTTTTATCTCTTCATTCTCTGATACAGCGGCTTCAACCGCCTATACATTTGCTTATAGACGCCATGATATAACTCATTGTAGCGTGCGTGCACTTTCGCGTCCGGTTCGAAGGTGTCGCGGACGCGCGTCATTGCGCGAATGGCGGTCGGGAAGTCGGGGTGCACGCCCGCGCCGACCGCCGCGTCGATGGCTGCGCCCAGGCCCGAGGCCTCGTACACGTGCGGACGCGAGGCCGGCAGCCCGAACACGTCCGCCGTCAACTGCATGGCCGCCTCGGACTGACTCCCGCCGCCGGCAACACGCAGTTCGGTGATCTTCACCCCGGCGCGTTTCTCTGTCCGCTCGGCGCCCTCCCGCAGGGCATAGGCCAGTCCCTCCAGGATGGCGCGATAGATATGAGCGCGGGTAGTCACATCGCTGAAGCCGATGATGGC
>JANWWB010000133.1 GCA_025056515.1 Anaerolineales bacterium | reverse complement strand
CCAACCTGACAGTTCTGAGAAAACGGTCCTTTGTTGCCGCCGCCAGCGGATCGCCTTCTCGGCTGAGGGCTTAAGAAGCCGCTCCAAGGCGATTCATGCCCCAGCTCGGCCCACCTAGCGGGCTTCCAAGCCATGAAGCCGGGGACTTCAATCGCCTGGCGGGTGTGGTCCAAGAAAGTGTCGGGTATCTAGACCTTGCATAACCCTCCACAACCGTTGATTGCATTTTCAGGGTGCCTTAGACTCAAGAAATTTGTCACTGTACCGGCGGGGATAAAACACTTTCAGGCATCTATCAGCCCAGACAGGGGCGAAGCAACCCTCTGTTTGCAGGCAAAACAGGCCGATTTTGGGGATTGCTTCGATCGCTTCGCTCTTTCGCAATGACACCAAGCCTTATCTCAGGCTCACCTTAAACTAGCACTCGATCTCAAAATGTGGAATTTCGTAGAAGAATACTTTCTATAGACCATAGCCGGCAAGACAAACGCTTATTCTTGCAGCAGCAAGTTGTTAAAAAGTGACTGCCAAATCTGGCAGTCACTTTGTTTTTGAGGAAGACAAAAAGGGGCTCTGCCGGACATCGGCTCTAGGATTGTTTGCTCTATCGGAGGGCGAAGGTTACTCCAGGAGACTTTTCGGCCAATTTCGATAGATTGATCAAAACGTTTTCGTGAAGATCTAGGTTTCCGGCGTCTCAACTTTTGGCGGCGCTTGCGTCACAGTTTGTGTTCCAAAGCGCGTCATGATCACCGCTCCCAGACCAAGCAAGCCGAGCAAGGTGGGGAAAACCCAGCCAACGCAGCTCAGCCCAGGAATGGAGTTCAAGGCAGAGCTGAGCAGAGTCAGGACAAACACCCCCAGCCCGGCGGAGAACGAGGGATGCCAAGTGCGGCGAATAGCGCGGGTGAAGCGCTCACCGATCTCGTAGCCGAGCGCAATCCAACCAAAAAGGCCCGCCAGTGCGAGCAGAAATGCCGCAAGAACGGCTACAGGAATCAAAATCAAGGTAATCGTTAGGAGAAGCAGGGCAAAAGGAGATAGTATGACGGTCAGCAACCCCAACAAACCGGCAATCCAGGGCTGGCTAACCGCCGCTTGCGCTACACGTCCCGTCTGCGGCGCCAAAAAGAGCATGAGTACCATCGCCAGAGCGGTCAGACCTATCGCTTGTAAGAAGACGTTGAACACCCTGCCCAAGATTCCCCAACCGACTTCAAAGGGTGAAAGGCGAGGCTCTGACCAGGAAGGCACGTCCGGGATCGGCCACGGAGTTGGCGTCAGTTCGTCCAGGTTGCCAGTGGGCATGGTGCCGCTCAGATAGAGTTCACCGTCAACACGCGCCGTCTCGGCCTTTTCCAACGTTGCGCCAACGGTAATGAGGTCGCCGGTGATGTGCGCTGTTGGGCCGAGCGAGACTTGGCCACCGGTCACCGAGACATTTCCGTTCACCGTTCCGTCCAGTGTCAGTAGACCACCAAAGAGAACTACATCGCCGTTGACCAAGGCTTTCTCTTGAATCTCCACCATACCACCGAAGACCAGCAGGTCACCTTCCAGCGTTTTGCCGCTTTCCAGGGTAAAAGACTGTCCGAAAATGATTTGACCGTCAAACGAACCATCCGAAGCGGCAACCGATTGCCACGGGACAACCAGCAGGGCCAGCAAGAAGACGACGAATAAGAGTTTGAGTTTCATTGCGCTACTCCTTGAACAACATGGACAAATTTTCGGAAGGAAACAGCCCAGGTCGCGCCCCACAGACTGACCAAAAGCAACAACGTCAGCCATATTGCGACCTCAAGGACATCCGGAATGAGCTGGAAAAAAACCTGCGCCAAACGGACGAAGACTTGCAAGGTCACCCAAAGATTAACCAGCGAAACCCAAAAAGTGCTGACCACTTCGGGCAGCGAAATTTGTCCACGCAAGAATGGCCAGATGACCCCAAGTAGAATGAGCATCACACTCAGGGTCAGGAGTAACCAACCGAGAAGGCTACGCCGCCTATAAGCCCGGCGCTCTGCCGCCAGCCGAATCTGGAAGCGGTGGACAAAGCCAGGCGGCGGGTCTACCAGATGGGTTATCCGCAAAGCCCGGTTGACCTCCGCTAGGGCGCGACAAGAGGGACAAACGTGCAAGTGGGTCTCCAACGCTTGGCGCTGTTGCAGTGAAAGAGGGGTTTCTTCTAAGAGCCAATCTTCAAAAGGCTGGTGATTCATGGGCTTTCCTTTCAGGGTGAAGACAGGGCGTCTCCTCTTCCCAGCGCTTCGCCAAAAGGTGGCGCGCACGGTGTAAGCGGCTTTTGACCGCTGGGATGGTCAGGCGAAGGGCATGAGCGATTTCCTCTTCTGAAGCATCGTACCAATACCGCAAGATGATAGCGGCGCGATCGAGTGGGGCAAGGATTTGAAGCAAGCGATGCAAACGTTCGCTTTCCTGTCCTTTGACGGTTTCTGCTTCCGGGTCAGGGACGAAGCGGTCAGGGAGTTCAGCCCACTCTGCTTCTTGGGCGTCTATGGAAAACGAGCGGAAGCGACGGCGGCGCAGTTGGTCAATACAATGGTGAGCGGCTATTGAGAGCAACCAGGTTGCGAAGGAGCGTTCGGTGTCGTAGCGAACCAGATTGCGATAGGCCTTGAGGAACGTCTCCTGGGCTGCATCCTCGGCTGC
>JANWWB010000074.1 GCA_025056515.1 Anaerolineales bacterium | reverse complement strand
CGTCTTGGATCGTCTTTATACGCCCGAAGTCAAGAAAGTTTTTCCAAATGTCGATCTCATCCTTGGCTGCGGGGATTTACCGTATGAATATCTCGAATTCCTGGTCTCCTCCTTCAATGTGCCACTGCTATATGTGCCTGGAAATCATGACCCGAAATTCGACCCACATAACCCTTCAGCGCGTGCCGAAGGGTGTGAAAACATTGATGGCAGAGTCGTGCGTGTTAAGGGCTTGACGATTGCCGGATTGGGCGGTGGCAGCCGCTATCAGCCACATCGGCCGAATCAATACACACAAGAGCAAATGTACTGGCGCGTGGGTCAACTCTTTTTACCGTTACTTTGGCATCGGCTTCTCAGCGGCAGAGCACCCGATATCATCATTGCACATTCTCCGCCTTATGGAATCCACGACGACGATGACCTAGCGCATCAGGGTTTCAAAGCCTTCTTATCCCTCATTCGCTTCTTTCAACCGCGCTACTTTCTACATGGACACACCTTGCCGATCAACCAGAACCTACAAACGGCTATTCAGTGGATTGGCGCAACACAGATCATAAACATCAATCCGTATCAATTTCTCGAGGTAACACCTTATGGACGATAATTTGAGCGAACAAGTGCGTGCCGATTTTCTGCGCGCACGTTTCAAGGCTTTTATCAATCGCATTTTGAACATTCTGCGCGACCAGCCCACGACCTTGCTTTCCTACGACGAGGTCAAAGAAAAACTACGTATCGGTGGGCCGATTTATCGCGGTGTGCAAACTGTTCCGGTCAAGAAAATCGTCGGGAGTTTGAATCGCTATCACCAATTTGACCGTGCCTTCTTGCCGATGGAAGATCAACTGGCCGAACGCTGGGAGAACATCGATCGCGCCTTTTATCAAGATATCAGCCTGCCGCCCGTTGTGCTCTATAAAGTCGGCGATGTGTACTTTGTCGTAGATGGACACCATCGTGTCTCGGTCGCTCGCGAAAAAGGCCAGCAATTTATCGAGGCAGAAGTGCGCGAATGCCAGACGCGCGTCCAAATCACCCCCGATATCCGCCCCGAAGACCTGGAAATTCTCGGCGAAAAAGCCTATTTCCTCGAAGCTACCAAACTTGACCGCCTGCGACCAAAAGCTGACATCAACCTGACCATCCCCGATGGGTATCACCGGATGCTGGAACACATCGCCGTCCATCGCTACTTTATGGGGCTGGACGAAAAGCGCGATATTTCAGAAGAAGAAGCCGTTGTCCACTGGTACGATAAGGTATACCTGCCGATTGTGCGCGTGATTCGGCGCAGTGGCATTCTCAAAGAGTTCCCTGGCAAGACAGAAAGCGACCTCTACCTGTGGGTGCTTGACCGCCAGCGCTATCTGAGCCAAGAAGGGCGCAAACTCGCTCCGCCTGCCAAAGCGGCGCGCGACTTTGTGGAAGAGGTCAAGTGAACGATGGACGTCTGGCGGATTGTGCTTCATCCAACGCCCATGCGCGGCGCATGGAACATGGCAGTGGACGAAGCGCTCTTAGAGAGCACAGGGCGTGGCGATTCGCTCCCGACCTTGCGGCTGTATGCCTGGTCCCCCGCTTGTCTTTCCCTCGGCTATGCTCAGCCTGTCGGGGATGTAGATAGGGTGCGTTTGGAGAGGCTGGGGTGGGACCTGGTGCGCCGCCCGACCGGTGGGCGCGCTGTCCTGCATGTGGATGAACTGACCTATTCGGTTACTGGTCCGACAGAGGAGCCACGCCTAGCCGGAACGGTGCTCGAGAGTTACAGCCGCCTGGCGGAGGCACTGGTAGAAGCGCTTTCCTTGCTTGGGCTTCCTGTGACCATTGTTGACCGTCAGCCCTTGCGCGCGCAAGCGAGCAACCCAGTCTGTTTTGAAGTCCCTTCCACCTACGAAATCACGGTGGGTGGCAAAAAATTGGTCGGCTCTGCACAGACGCGTCGACGCGAGGGTGTCTTGCAACATGGCGCACTCCCCCTAACGGGCGATATTACACGCATCCTACAAGTGTTATCGTTTCCAGAAGAGGAGAAACGGATGCGGGCGATAGAAGCGCTGCGTGCCCGTGCCACAACGGTCGAGAGCGTTTTGGGGCGTCCAGTCTCTTGGCAGGAAGCTGCGGCAGCTTTTCAAGAGGCTTTTGCGCGTCGGTTGAATCTACGCTTGGTGGAGGGAGAATTGACAGCGGCAGAAGAAGCGCGCGCCCATCAGCTCCAGATCGAAAAATACGAAAATCCGGCTTGGACGTATAAGCAGTGAACGTTCAGAGACCCGGCCAGAGCGCGCCGGGTCTCTTGTTTTTTTCAGGCTGAAGTCCGTTCGACAGGGACAGAGGGATTACTCATTTTGGGAAAGGAAAACCACATTCTGATACCCCAAGGCTTCAAAAAAGCGATCGAGATACACTTCTGCATTAATGCGCGCCTGTTTGAGAATACCGTCTTCGAGAGCGGCTTTGAGGATTTCCTGTTCGGCCACCTGACGAGCCGTGGTCTCGAGGTTGGGATCGCCATGGGTTAGCAGGCCGGTCTGGCGGTCGTAAACATAGGATTTTTCATTATCAAGCGTGGCCACGAGCACCTCGGCTTCCGGTAAACGTACATAGAGGATGCCGTCTTCCAGCCAGAGGTCATCGGCGCGGATTTTTTCCATGTCAATCCCGGCAATCACATAACCGTGGGCAATGAAGAGCAATCGGTCGCCGAAAAGCGGCCCTAGCACGCCTTGGTTGTACTCGGCCGTGATAACTTTCTCGACCGAATAGTGAATGGTCTCCAGGCGTGCGATTGCCTGAACCTTGTGTACGATGGTGACCGGGTCGGGTAGGATGGTGGGAGTGGGATGAAGCAGAGCGGCAATCTGGGTGCTGAGTTGCTGATTGGATGCCTGTAGCGGATTGACCGTCTTTTCCAGCCAGGAATTGACCAGAAATAGAGCACCCCCCACCAAAGCGACCAGCAGGAACAGGGTGAGTATGAAGCGGGCAAACGGTTTATCGGACATCATGGCCCGAGGCTCTAGGCGCGAAATGGATCTACATCAGGGTTAGTGCCGGCCCACTTGCAGGCGGCCTTTTCTAGCTGGTTGCAATATAGACCGTGTGAGCAACGTTGTGCAAGGATGCGTGGCGGGTCGGGAAGGTAGTCAATCGGATAAACCACTTCCACTTCTAGCGCCACTTGCTGGTTAACGTGTTCACAAAAACAAACTTTGGCAACTTCCCAGTGTTTTGTAGCCATAGCAAACCTCGCTTTTTAAAGTGTATAACGGCTGTTCCGCCCCCGCCAGTGATGGGCGTCACAAGATAGGGTGACAAAGCGCGTATTTTAGATAGCAAAAGTCAAAATATGTTTAAGTTGCGCCTTTCCCGCTTAAGAGCGGCTAGCGGCGCATCAAGCGCAAAATCAGGCCGGATTCATAAGCAGCCAGATAGATTTCACCGGTCTCATCCACACCAAAGGTCGAGACCTGCCCAACATCGTTGAAGAGTGGCTGCCAATACCAGGTAGTTTGATCCAGACGAATGAGGCCAAACACCTCTCGGCTGCAGAAATCGGCAAAGAAATAGACGCCGTGCCATTCAGGGAGCTCGTTGCCGCGATAGACATAGCCACCTGTGACCGAACAGCGCCGATGTTCATGTGAGTATTCGGCTACTGGTGGCGTCAGGAGCATTCCAACCGGAGGTAGGTCTTCAAAAGGGTGTGCGCCCTCATAGAAATCCCAACCGAAGTTCAACGGACCTGGCGTTCTTGCCGGGACAAAGTTGATTTCTTCCCAAGCGTTCTGGCCGACATCGGCGATATACAGGTCTCCGGTAAGGGGGTCAAAGGCATAACGCCAGGGGTTACGCAGTCCCGAAGCCCAAATTTCTGGGTGGGGTTGTGGTGCATCGA
>JANWWB010000087.1 GCA_025056515.1 Anaerolineales bacterium | reverse complement strand
TGCTATGCCACTTCGTCTGAAATCCTTGGAATTGCACGGCTATAAAACCTTTGCCTCGCGTGTCCTCTTTGAGTTTGCTGAGGGGATTACCGCTATTGTCGGTCCGAATGGCTCAGGAAAATCCAACATCGCCGATGCCTTGCGCTGGGTGCTCGGCGAGCAATCCTACAGCGTGTTGCGTGCCAAGAAGACCGAGGACATGATTTTTTCCGGCTCCGAGCAACGCCCTCGGGCAGGCATGGCCTCGGCCACGGTAATCTTCGATAACTCGGATGGATGGTTGCCGGTGGATTTCACAGAGGTCAGCCTCTCTCGCCGAGCCTATCGCGATGGACGGAATGAATACTTGCTCAATGGTCAGCACGTGCGTCTGCGCGATATCAATGAGCTCTTGGCACAATCCGGTCTCGCTGAACGCACGTATACGATTATCGGCCAAGGATTGGTGGACGCTTCCTTGGCGTTGAAAGCGGATGAGCGTCGTCGGCTCTTTGAAGAGGCGGCCGGAATCGGACTGTATCGCAGTCGGCGTGAAGAAGCCTTGCGCCGACTGGAAATCACCCACCGCAATCTTGATCGCGTTCAGGACATCTTGGCCGAGTTGGAACCCCGTTTGCGCAGCTTGGAACGTCAGGCGGCTCGTGCTCGAGAATATGCCCAGGTTCAGGCCGACTTGCGTCAGACGTTGCGCGAATGGTATGGCTATCATTGGCATCGCGCTCAGCAAGATGTCGCTCAAGCAATGGAAGCCGTCCGCTTACAACAAGCCCGCCTGCATGAAGTTCGAGAGGCCTATCAGGCAGCGCGGCAGCAATATTTGTCCTTTCGTGAGCATCTGAATGACCTGCGCGCGCAGCTCAATGCCTGGCATCGTCGCCTGGCGCAATTACATGCCGAACGGGAAGCAACCACAGGTGAACTAGCTGCTTTGGAAGAGCGT
This sequence comes from Anaerolineales bacterium, assembly GCA_025056515.1. Classification (GTDB taxonomy): domain Bacteria; phylum Chloroflexota; class Anaerolineae; order Anaerolineales; family Villigracilaceae; genus UBA877. The sequence goes on along the minus strand of JANWWB010000087.1, from coordinate 5,266 downwards.
CGGCGCGCTCTCTTTGAGCGTCGTCAAGGCCTTGTAAGCGAGCAGGAACGCCTAAAAGAAGAACTTCGCCTGGTACGGGAGCAACAAGCAGAGGCCGAAACCGAACTCAAACAACAGCAACAAGAACGAGAGGAAGCGGCCAATCGCCTTCAGTTAGCTCAAACAGCGCTGCAGGAAGCGCAAGCCAAACGCCTCGCCCTCGAAACCGACCTTGAAGCAGCGAGACGCGCTCTCGATTCTCTCGCTTCGCAACGCGCCGCTGCGCAGAGCCGTTTGGAAGACTTGACTGTCCGCCGAGAAAAAGGCAGGGCGCGCTTGCTTGCTGCTCAAGAGACGCTTCAGGAAGCTACAACGCGTCTCGAAACGCTCGCATTACGTCTCATCGAAACCACTGCTGCCCAACAGAATGCCGAGGCGGCTTTTCGAAAGGTACAAAGTGAGTTGGATCAGGTGCGTCGTCAGTGGACCGATTTAGAGGAACAACTCAAGCAAACGCAGTCGGCTTGGGGAGCGCGTCAGGCCGAGCGGGCGCGTTTGCAGGCACAGTCGGATGTCCTTGAGCAGGCTGAACAATCTATGGCTGGTTTGGCTGAAGGGGCACGTTTCCTGTTGGAAGCCGCTCGTCAGGCGCGCTTGAACGGCGCGCAAGGTATTTTGGCCGGAGCTTTGGAAATACCTGCTGAATATGAGATTGCAATCGCTGCCGCCTTGGGTGATTATGCCGATGCCGTGCTCCTTCATTCGGGTTTCAACCTAGACCAGGCGCTGGACTTGTTGGAACAATCCGGTGGGCGCGCCTCTCTGCTCCCATTGCAAGAGTTGATTCCTTCTGCTCCGCTCCCTGTTCGGGCAGAGGAAGGGGTGTTGGGACTGGCAGCTGAGGTGGTGAAAGCTCCGGCGGAACTGCGTCCGGCAGTAGATTTGCTGCTCGGGCAAGTTTTCATCGTGCGTGACCGACAAACGGCACGACGCGTCCTAACTGGTCAGCCGGCATCGGCGCGAGCAGTTACCTTACGGGGGGAGGTGTTTCATGTCGGTGGGGCTGTTTTAGCAGGAAAGCCGGCGCGGGTGGCTGTGCTCAGTCGGCCTCGTCAGCGGCGTGAATTGAGCCAAATGCTCGAAGCAGTTAACCGTGAGATTACGAATTTGGAAAGCCAAATGAAGCTCCTTCAGACGCAGGTACAGACCGTTCGCCAGGAAATCGTGGCAAAGGAGCGCGAGATGGCAGAAAAACGCCGTGAGTGGGAAGGCGCCTCCTCGGCGCAGCAGCAGGCGCAGGTTGAGCACGAAACGGCGCGTCAGCAATTCGAGTGGCATCAACAGCAACAGGTTTCTTTAGAGACCGAACTTGTCCAATTGGAGCAGGAGAGCCATTCGCTTTCCAAGATCCTCGAATCTCTTGAAGATAACCTGGTTGCTGCCCGCGAGACGGTTCGTCAGAAGACGGCCGCACTAGCCTCAGGTTCGCTCGATGACTTGCGTCAGGATGTTACCTATTGGACGGCGCGCCTGGCCGCCATAGAGCAAAATTGGTCGAATACACATCATCGCCTTCAGGAACGCCTGCAAACTACAAGGCGACTGGAGGCTCGCCAGCAGGAATTGGTCAAACGCTTAGAAGAACTGGAAAGCGAGTTGGAAGCAGTGGAGCAGGGGCAGCGTGAATTACGCCAGAAAACGACAACCATCGGGGCGCAGTTAGCGGAATTAAACGCCCTCATTGCTCCGGCCGAGGGAGAGCTAACCCAGGCTGAACAACAGGAGACTGATTTGCAGCGCCAGGAAAACGAAGCGCAGCTGGCTTTGGGGCGGGTGGAACGCTTGTATACTCAATTGCAGTTGGACCTCAATCGGAAGCAAGAAGCTTTGCAGTCCCTAAGAAACAAGATTGAGGATGATTTTGGCCTGGTGATGTTTGAATACTTACCTGAAGTCAGTGGACCGGTGCCCTTACCCCTCGATGGCGTAGTGGAGCAATTACCAGTGGTGACCGAGTTGTCTCCAGAGATCGAGGAGACACTCAATCGCCAACGGGCACTCTTACGTCGCCTAGGACCGGTTAATCCCGAAGCAGAGCAGGAATATCGTGCGGTTCGTGAGCGGTACACTTTTCTCACCGAACAATTGGCCGATCTCCATCGGGCCGAGGCTGACCTGAAGCAAGTGATTGCCGAATTGGACGACATCACTCGTCGCGAATTCCAGAAAACGTTTGAAGCGGTTGCGGAGCATTTTTATCACATTTTTCAACGCCTGTTTGGAGGGGGTTCGGCGCGCCTGACACTGACTAATCCAGAGGACTTGACCGAGACAGGCATCGAAATTGAAGCGCGCTTACCCGGGCGGCGTGAGCAAGGGCTTTCTCTCCTCTCGGGTGGTGAGCGCAGCCTGACGGCTATCGCGCTGATTTTTGCTTTGCTCAAGGTTTCACCGACGCCGGTTTGTGTCTTAGATGAGGTAGACGCCATGCTGGACGAGGCAAATGTCGCTCGTTTCCGCGATCTGCTTGCTGAGCTGAGCAAGAAAACCCAGTTTGTCATCATTACGCATAATCGCAATACTGTCCAGGCAGCGGATGTGATTTACGGCGTTACGATGGGGCGCGATTCGACTAGCCAAGTTATCAGCCTGAGGTTGGATGAGGTCTCAGAAGATTATTTGAAATAGGTGGTTGTGGCCGCAGGAGGAGGGACGACATGGGCATAGTTATCGGAGAAAGGTCTGCGAGAAAGGTGAGGTGGTCTTGCTTATCTTACCCACCTGGTTGAAGGCGCGCAGGCGCAGGGTCTGATTGCTGGGACTGACTGTCGTAGGTGTACGGCCGGGCGTCGAAGGCGAGGCATGAGGAGCATACTCCAAGCGCGCTAGACCTCTCCATATTATGGCATGTATGGCATGTTGTGATCCGATCTCAGGGCAGGTGACGGTCAAAGATTTGAAACGCAGCGAACGATTGACCGTCTTGCGGACAGCAATGCACGCGGTTGTGACGAAAATCCTTGCTGAGGCGTAGTGCTAATGGTATAATCCCCATCCCGGATATGTGGTGCCCATAGTTCAATTGGCGGAACGTCTGACTGTGGATCAGAAGGATGTGGGTTCGAGACCCACTGGGCACCCTCACAACCCCTCGGTTGAGGGGCTTTTTGCATCCCTGACATTTTTTCTTGACCATATGCGCGGGGGACTGAAGTCCTCGGTTCATGGCTTGGAAGCCCACCGAAGTGGACTCATCTGGGCCATGAGCCGCTTATGGGTGGCTTTTTAAGCTCTCAAGCAGGAGAATAATGAGGAACGAAAACCAGAACTGTTGTCAAAACCGTCAAGTTGGTAGTTGGGCTATTTTAAGTGATTCTCCATCTTCTTCCCACCATTGTTCTTTCTCCTGTTGTAGTCTATTTGCTTAGCTAAGTCATATCTTGACCAGAGTTTAGTGGCGCTCTTTGTCCGCTCAAGCAGACTGAATCGGCGGGATTGTAGACTTTGGATGAATAGCTCAGACGTTTGTGTCCGGGCAGACTGCCCACAGAATATTTCGCCTGCTGTGGAGCTTCTCCTAGCGCTTCGCAGTCTTGAGGGGAGCGTTTGTCTGGATATTTGCCGTTTTGGACAGGCTTTTGCGGCTGTTTCCTTCTCCTGCTACCCTACAAAGGGTGGAAAAGACTTAAAGTGAGGTCGATGGTTGCCAACTCGAGTTAGAGTTGCCGACAGGTATTTGCTGAAGATATTCTCAGCCTAGCCAGGTTTTATCTTGCCCGGGTGTTACCTTTTCGGTGCGCAATCCCTGCAAAATGAGCGTTTTCTTGTTGCTCTCTTCCCCCGCAGCGATGAAATTTAAGGAAAGACAGAGTAGAGAAGGCCGCTACCTTTTGTGCTTATAACGTTGCAACCAACCGGCTAGCGCTCTGAGAGGTAAGGCTGGGAGGAGGTCGCCTTGCCGGCCACTGTTCCAAGTGATGATGAGTTCTCGCTTGGCGCGCGTGATCCCCACATACAGCAAGCGTAGTCGTTCACGCACATACTCAATCCTGCTCTCAAGCGTGGCATGACCCTCTTCATACCAACCGAATTCATTGGGGAAAAGCAGCGTTCTTAACTGCGCTAATGCTTCGGCCTGAAGGTTGAGACGACTGCGCACGAACCACTTTTCAGCAATGTAACGATCTGAGGGTTGAAGGGATGGAAAATCGTAATTGTTCACCGATATCAAATAGACGCGATCCCATTCCAGCCCCTTGGATTTGTGTATAGTGGCAACCACAACTTTACCGCGATGCGCTTCAGGGTCGAAACCTGAGTCGCTGTTTGAAAAGCCCAAGAAGCGACGCTCATTGCGGGCGATCAGAACGAGTTCATCGCTCAGCTCGGGCAAACGCCAATCGGAATGGCTTTCTGCAGTTTGCTTGAGGACAAGAGCTAATTTGTGTGCCAATGCTAAGTCCGACGGTTCAGTAAACAGATCCTGTGCCAACGTTAGAATGAGTTGGTCAATTGGCAGCAAGACAGCGTCTTGCCAGAAACGCACTTTTTGACGAAAGGCTTCGAGTTCTTGAGCCACCTCTTCTTCCTCGGCGGCAACTTCGTTGGTGGAGAAAGAGAGAGGATTTAAGTAGGATTCGACCTGTTTGAGTTTGCGCAGATGCTCGGCAACATGGCGATACAGGCCGTGTTGTGTCTTATCCTTGCGCCAATCGCGCCGCCAAACCTGATAAGCAAGCGCCAGTTTACTCGGATTTCCCGGGTCGGAAAGATAAGCCAGGAGATTTCCCAAAGCTCCTGCTGCACGGCGAGTTTCATCGGTGCTGCTGATGAGTTCGACAGTTGGAATGTTTTCCTTTTTGAGCGCCTCTACGACTTCAAAACCACGCGTGTTACGCGGTGTCAATATGGCGACCGTCCAATCTGGATGCGACGGCAACCACTTTTTGAGCGAGGCAACCACGACCTGGATTTCTTCGTCCGGCGTGTATTTCTTGGTTAGAATCTGCACCGCTTCGAGGTCAAAGGGCGGATTGGGCTGCGGATCATCAGGGTCGGTTGGCCGGATATACGGGGGAGATAAAGCATCGCGACAGGCCTCGGCGGGATGCGCTTGGTTTGTCCAATCTATCAGAAAGTTAGCCAGTTCCAGGATAAGCGGCTGACTGCGCCCCGAGACGGGCAATTCTCGGCATTGGTCTGCTTCCGAGGATAGGAAATTGCGCAAAAAGGCTGGGTTGGCAGTGGTAAAGGTCTCATAGATGGCCTGGTTGGGGTCGCCCACCCG
>JANWWB010000420.1 GCA_025056515.1 Anaerolineales bacterium | reverse complement strand
CGAATTCACGCCGCGCAATGTTCAGACAGTCGAGGGCCGCTCTAGCACAGTCTATGCTATCCGCCTGAGGGTACAAGACCCCGAAGGGAAGTTAAAGCCCGGAATGCCGGCGGATGTTCGGTTTTCACCCTCAAGCGAAGGCCGGTCAAAACTTTACACAGCTTTCGCTGTTAATCTGAGAAAAGAATCTTTTGACTTTGATATCGCAGAGCGTTGTTCGTCAAATGAGCTGTTTTATGACCGATCTGGAAAACCACCCGAATCCTGCAGCTTTTCTGAAAGCCGGCCCGAATACCACGTGTCACCTTCTAGCCTACCCACGCTGACCTGTTCAGCACCCCAAACCTTCCACCTCGCCAACGTCTTAGCTTACAGACATCATGATTAAGGCCAACCACCTACGCAAAACCTTTGGAAATGTTCTTGCCGTTGACGATATCAGCCTGAACGTAAACGCGGGCGAAATCTACGGTCTGGTCGGCTCGGACGGCGCCGGCAAGACCACCACGCTCCGCCTGTTGGTCGGCGCGCTCAAGCCGGACGCGGGAGAAATCTCCATCTGCGGCTACGACCTGCGCAAACAGGGCGAACAGGTGCGGGCACAGATCGGCTATCTCTCTCAGCGCTTCTCGCTCTACGAAGATCTGACGGTGTTGGAGAACATCCGTTTCTTCGCCGAAGTGCGCGGCCTAAAGCGCGATGAATGGCTACCACGCTGCCTTGACATCCTCGATTTCGTCGGCCTTTCGGCGTTCAAAGAGCGCCGCGCCGGTCAACTTTCGGGAGGCATGAAGCAGAAACTCGGCCTGGCTTCAGCGCTTGTTGCCCGCCCCAAAGTCCTGCTGCTCGACGAACCCACCACCGGCGTGGACCCCGTCACCCGGCAGGACTTTTGGCAACTGCTCATCCGGATTGCCGCCGCCGGAGACGTGGCCGTCCTCCTGACCACCCCTTACATGGACGAGGCCTCCCGCTGTCACCGCGTCGGCTTCATGCGCGGCGGGCGGGTTTTGGCCGAGGGCCGCCCCTCTGAGCTGCGCGTTGCCCTGCAGGGACGAATCCTCGAGGTGCGTGGCGGCCCGCTCCCCGAACTGCGCCGCCGGGCGGCCGAAATTGAGGGTGTGGAGGATGTCCGCCCGTTTGGCGACAAACTGCATTTGCGCGTCGCGCCGGGGCGGGCCGAGGCCGTCGCCGCAGCGTTGTCGGACGCTTTCCCCGCTTGCGCCGGTTCGCCGCTCGAGGCGCGCCCGATTCCGCCGACGCTGGAGGATGTGTTCCTGGCGTTGGTGAGTTGAACGTCAAAGGTCAAAGGTCGAGAGTCGGAAGATGAGCGAAACTGTCATCGCCGCCGAAAATCTCACCCGCCGTTTTGGCGACTTCACCGCCGTGGACCACGTGAATTTTTCCATCCGGGCGGGCGAAATCGTTGGCTATCTCGGCCCGAACGGCTGCGGCAAGACGACCACCATCCGCATGCTGTTGGGGCTGCTGGAGCCGAGCGAGGGCCGCGCCAGCGTGCTGGGCTTCGACGCTTTCCGCCAGTCGGAGGAAGTACGTGCCCGCGCCGGCTACATGTCGCAGAAGTTTGCCCTCTACGATGACTTAACCGTCCTGGAAAATCTGACCTTCTATGCAGGCGTCTACGGCTTGCGTGAGCGCCGCCGCTTGGACGAGACTCTCGATTTGGTTGGGCTGCGCGGCCATGAGCGCGAGCCGGTATACAATCTGGCAATCGGTTTCCGCCAGCGCCTGGCGCTGGCAATTGCCTTGGTCCATCGGCCGAAACTTCTTTTCCTCGACGAACCCACCTCCGGCGTGGACCCGACTGCCCGCCGCGCCTTCTGGGATTTGATTTATCAACTGGCGGAGGAAGGGGTTACTGTCCTGGTCACGACACATTACATGGATGAGGCTGAATACTGCGAACGGGTAGCAATCATGCGTGATGGTAAATTGCTAGCAATGGACAAGCCTGCGGCGCTGAAAGCTTCGGTCCTTCCCGGCGAGGTGTGGGAAGTGTTTGTTGAACATCTTGAGACTGGACTGGAGGCGCTGCGCGGAGCGGAAGGGGTGCTGCGCGTCGGCTTAAGTGGCGACCACCTGCGGGTGATTGCACAGCGTGGCCTGGGGGCAGCAGCTCTTCGAACGGGATTGCAAGCGCGAGGCCTAGCCCCAGCGCGGTTGGAGCGCGGTGAACCAACACTGGAGGATGTCTTCCTCTCTCTGGCACGATCATAAAGCTAAAAATTTTGCTACAATCGAACTATGCTACGGATTGACCTAAAACCCACCCGTGAACTTTCTAAGTTTGAAAAAGCGCGTCGGGATTGTGTCATCCAGAGTTCATTTTATATTTACTGGAACGATTTTGTCTATGCCGAGCCAGATTGGACAATTTTGGTTTGGGAAGGGGAGGAGGCCGTCAGCGCAATTGAAATTTTTGAACGGACCATTCAGGTTGGGGGAAAACCGCTGCGCGTCGGCGGGGTAGGTAATCATGCCACCAAAACCGAATGGCGCAAGCGCGGCTACGCCACGCATGCTCTGTTGGCTGCGCAAGACTTTTTACGTGACACACTTCGCGTGGAGTTTGGACTGGGATTCTGCAAGGACAATCTTGTCCCCTTTTACGAGAAATTCGGCTGGCAAGTGGTTGCTGAGCGGGTGCTCGTGGAACAGCCCGGCAGAAGCCGCTATCTTGAAGATAAGATCATTGCATTTTCAACAAGAGGACTGCCCTGGCCGCCTGGGGAAATTGATTTGCGCGGCCTGCCTTGGTAACAGTACACCTGGCATACTTAGTCAGTCGCCCCCACCCCTTTAGACCAAAAGAGCGTATCTATTCTTCTCCCACCATCTGCACGACCAACTCCCGACGCCGAGGGCGAATATCGAAATCCACATAAATCACCTGTTGCCAAGTGCCTAACGTCAGGCGACCGTTCACAATCGGAATCGTGAGCGAAGGTCCTAACAGCGAGGCGCGCATGTGCGAATGACCATTATGATCCTCCCAAGTGGCATTGTGGGCATACGGCCGATTGGAAGGAATCAGTTCTTCAAACATGCGTTTCAAGTCCGAGATGGCACCTGGTTCGTATTCGACCGTTGTTACACCACTCGTGGAAGAAGGGCAGAAGACCGTCAACAAGCCAGACTTGAAGCCCGATTCACGCACTAAGCGAGCCAGCTCACTGGTGAGGTCATGAACATCCGTGTTCCCCCGCGTGGAGAGGGAAATTGAAAAGGTCTTGACACTCATGGTACACAAGATGGCTTGAGTAAGGTGGGGCGGTTAGACGGATATGGAAGATGCATCCTGCAAAGCAGGCTCTTTTTCATGAAAAACCAGTTTTTCTTGGGCCTGGCTGACATCCACCAGGATCGTCTTGCCCCGAACAAACTTGCCGGCAAGCAATTCCACAGAGAGCGGGCTTTCAAGGTACTTTTGTAGAGCGCGGCGCAGAGGACGAGCGCCAAAGGTGGGATCGTAACCTTGTCGGGCCAGCCAACGGCGCGCTTCGGGGGTCAATTCCACTTGAATCCCGAAATCGTTCAATCGCTCCTGAATCTCCTTCATTTGGAGATCGACAATTTGTTCCATCTGCTCGACCGTCAAGGGCGAGAATATGATGATTTCATCAATCCGATTGAGGAACTCAGGGCGGAACGTGCTCTTGAGAGCCTTTTCGATCTTAGCGTGGGCTTCGCGCTCTTCGTCACTCTCAGCGCGCGGCAAGAAGCCCAACGTGCCGCCTTTACGCACGTACTCTGTGCCTAAGTTTGAAGTCATAATCAGGACAGTATTGCGAAAGTCCACTACGTTGCCCTGACCATCGGTCATACGACCGTCATCGAGAATTTGGAGCAGAGCGTTCCAGACCTCGGGATGAGCTTTTTCAATCTCATCGAAAAGGAGGACACGATAGGGTCGACGACGGACCGCTTCGGTCAGTTGACCACCTTCTTCGTAGCCAACATAGCCAGGCGGCGCACCGAAGAGGCGCGAAACGGTATGTTGTTCACGATATTCCGACATGTCAATCCGCACCAGGGCATCTTCATCATCGAAGAGGAACCAGGCCAAGGCTTTCGCCAGCTCTGTCTTGCCTACACCCGAGGGACCAATGAAAATGAAGGATCCAATCGGGCGAGAAGGGTCCTTGAGGCCAGCGCGCGCACGACGAATTGCATCCGAAACAGCACGAATTGCCTCGTCCTGGCCAATGATGCGTTCATGAAGACGTTCCTCCATGTGCAGGAGTTTTTCGGCTTCGGTCTCCATGATTTGGCTGACCGGAATCCCGGTCCATTGATGAACAACTTCTGCGATGTCGCTCACATCTACCACTTCGTCAATATGATGTTCGATTTCCCATTTTTCACGACGCTGATTGAATTCCTGCTCCAAGCGCAAGCGCTCAGCTTTCT
>JANWWB010000407.1 GCA_025056515.1 Anaerolineales bacterium | reverse complement strand
AAGAAAGTGTATCAACCGGTGGGGATTGTCTTCAAAGGCTCTGGCTTTTATGCAACTGACCATCACTCACCCTCAGGACAAGCGAGTCGCTCTTCTAAGGAAAAGTCAAACGGGGAGACATCCTCTCAGTCATCCTCCTCTCAAGAGTAAATTTTCCAAATTTCTGCAAGCATACCTGTTTGTGCCCTTTCTTCGCCACCGGTTGCTTTGCAAACACAGCCCAGCTCTTCCGGCAACCCAGCGTCTTTTGCCGGAGGCGCTTTTGTTTTTAATCATTCGGTGTGCTCAGATGGGGGAAAGGAGAGATCTCGTGGACGGCCTTTTGCCCTCAACTTCATCTTTTCTTCCGAGGCAGACGAGGACCTTCCCTGACACTTGTGACTTGCTGGGACAAAATCGATCACAACACGTTTGGTCTGAGGCAGATTGGAAGCCTTACCCACAAATGCCATGCTCTTGACAGCATTTGATTTCTGCAGATAATTACCGCCAGCAAATTGAACAATCCAAAAGGCGATGACCGGGAAAAGTACCCCGGTGGAAACCGACAGGGAAGAGCGGGCGTAGACTGAAACCCGCTCTCGGCGGAAACCGGGCGAAGTTCCCCCGCGAGCTGTTCGGGTGAACGGAGGCAGAATCTCAAAGCTTCCCAGTAGTTCGAACCGTCCCCTCCCCGTTATCGGAGGAGCCGATGGTTGTCGGCATGAGTGGGCCGAAAGGCCAAGTTGGGTGGTACCGCGGGAAGTTCCTCCCGTCCCAATGTGGACGGGAATGATTTTTTAAAAGCCGGTAGAGAAAACGCGTCGATCGGCGTGCAGAGTTGAGGAGGTGCTATGCTGAATGAATTGCAGGATCTTGAAAACCAGGCCTTGGCGGCGCTTGAACACGTCCAAGATGAGGATGCTCTTGAGGCTTGGCGGGTGATGTATCTAGGACGTTCTTCTCGACTGATGCAAGTTTTTGGTGAGTTGGGGAAGTTGTCGAAAGAAGAACGTCCACAGGTGGGACAGAAAGCCAATGAAGTCAAAAAGACCCTGGAAACGGCTCTTGCCTCCCGTTCTGAGGCGTTGCGCCGTATGGCTCTAGAGCGTGCCTTGAGCACCGAACGGCTGGATGTCACTTTGCCAGGGCGCCCTTTTGCCCGTGGGCGTCTCCATCCTGATACACAAATCCTGCGCGAACTGTACCAGATTTTCCGTGAAATGGGTTTCCAAATCTACCGTTCGCGCGAGGTTGAAACTGACGAGTACAACTTCCAATTGCTCAACTTTCCCATCGGTCACCCAGCACGTGATATGCAGGATACTTACTTCCTCGATGTCCCTGGGCGCGGCGATAACCCGCTTCTGCTAAGGACCCATACTTCGCCAGGACAAATTCATGCTATGCGCGCCCTTGCAGCGTTGAACCCGGAAGACCCGCCGCCGGTTCGGATGATTTTACCCGGCATGGTCTATCGGTATGAGCAAGTGGATGCCCGTCATGAGACACAATTTGATCAGCTGGAAGGGCTTGCAGTCGGCCCGGGAATCACGTTTAGCGATCTGAAAGGAACGCTCTCCGAAATGGCGCGGCGGTTGTTCGGACCACAAGCGCGCACCCGCTTCCGAGCTTCCTATTTCCCTTTCACCGAACCCAGCGCTGAATTCGACATCCAGTGTTTTCAATGCGGTGGCAAGGGATGTGCCGTTTGCGGAAGCGGTTGGTTGGAAATCGGCGGTAGTGGCATGGTACATCCGGTTGTCCTACGCAACGGTGGCTATGATCCTAGCCGCTATACCGGTTTTGCCTTTGGTTTTGGTGTGCAACGGATAGCTATGCTCAAATATGGCATTCCGGATATCCGCTACTTTTGGGAGAATGATTTACGCTTTTTGGAGCAGTTTTAGACAGGAAAAGCGGACAAGGAAATCAGAGACTTCACGATCCCGCTCTGTTGATTAGACTTCCCAAACCTGTCTACTCTGACCTAAAGGAGACCCCATGAAAGCCCCTTTATCCTGGTTGAAAGACTTTGTTGAGATTGACCTTTCTATCCCTGACTTGGCGCGCCTGATCACCATGGCCGGCATGGAAGTCGAGTCAATTCAAATCATCGGTTTACCCATGCCTGCGCCGAGCGAGGTGGATGTTCCTATCAGCGGCTTGGAATGGGATCGCGAGAAAATCGTTGTCGCCGAGATTTCGGAAGTTATGCCTCATCCGAATGCCGATCGGCTTGTGCTCTGCAAGCTGTTCGATGGACAACAGGAGCATATCGTTCTGACCGGAGCGCCTAACCTGTTTGCGTATAAAGGGATAGGCCCTTTGCCTAAAACGATTAAGGTTGCCTATGCCAAAGAAGGAGCGCGGATTTTCGATGGACACCAACCCGGCCAAGTGGTTACTACGCTCAAGCGGGCTAAGATTAGAGGCGTAGAGTCCTATTCGATGGTTTGCTCCGAGAAGGAACTGGGTATCTCAGAGGAGCATGAAGGTATCATGATCTTACCGGAGGATGCCACACCTGGCATGCCGTTAGCTGATTATATGGGGGATGCTGTCTTTGAGATTAAGCTTTTGCCTAGCTACGCCCGTTGTGCTTCCATGCTTGGCTTGGCACGTGAAATCGCTGCCATGACCGGCAAGCCGCTCAAACAAGTATCCTATAGCACTCATCCATCGTCTGTAAAGGGCGCGGGTCTGGTGCAGGGTGAGTTTGCAGACATCGAAATTACGAACCCGGAATTGAAC
>JANWWB010000387.1 GCA_025056515.1 Anaerolineales bacterium | reverse complement strand
CATCTTCTCTCCGCTGATTGCCTCGGCGTATTCAAACTGGCCTTCGTTGTAATTGCGGGTGGGGAGTGTCCCAAAGGAGTTCTGGGGCATGACCACGCTGGCCGTTCCATACTTGGCCAGGCCATCTACATCGGGATTCTCGGGAATCCACTTGGCTCCCTTCTTATTCAGTTCGGCCAACGCCTTTGGGTCGGCAATCTCAATTTTTTGCTTTCCGCGCACGACGATGGCCTTGAGCTTCTTGCTGGCCATGACCAAACCCATGCCGGTACGCCCGTTGGCGCGATTGGACATGCTCATAATCGCCGAGAAGCGCACGCCGACCTCTGCCGCCGGGCCGATTTGCAAGACCTCGATTTTGTCATCGCCAAGTTCTTGCTTGAGGATAGCCTCGGCTTCGCCGGTGACTTTGCCCATCAAGTGTGAGGCATCACGCAATTCCGCTTTGCCGTCTATGATGGAAAGGTAGACCCATTTCGGCGATTGACCATAAAACACTACACCATCATAACCGGCAAACTTGAACTCTGCAGGGAAGAAACCACCAGACTGCGAATCGCCGATCGCGCCGCTCATGGGGGATTTGGCATTGACATTAATGCGGCTCTGCCCAGCAATCGGAGCGCCAGTGACCACGCTGGGGAAAACGGTCAACAAGTTCTCGGGTCCGAGCGGATCGGCGCCCTTGGGAACGTGCTTCAAAATGTAATACATGGCCATCGCTGAGCCGCCCATATAGGTGCGATAGAACGATGCGGGTGGCGTTTCGACCGTAATCTCTCCGGTCGTCAAGTTGACATGCAAGATTTTTCCATGGTAACCGTAGGGCATATTTCACCTCCTGGGGCTAAGCAAGAAATATCAGCGTATTCGAGCAATATGCGGTTTAATCCGCTGCCGCTTCTTCTTCCAAAACGGGCGCTTTACTCCAAGCAAAGGGGTTACGGGTATCCACCGGATTGCCGTGAATATCCTTGAAAGGTTTCGGTGGGTCAATTTTCTGGGTGAGCAACGAGACCACAATCAAGAAGACGACGGAAATAAAGAAGGCTGGGGTTGAAGCGATATAGATCGAATCCCAAACAACCTCATCGGTCATTTCGCCTTCGTATACCACGGGTAGGATGTAGGTATACATCCAAACAAAGGTGAGCACAATCCAAGAAATCACCCCGCTGAAAAAGGACGCCAAAGCGCCTGCATGATTGGCTTTTTTCCAGTAATAGCCGATAATATACGGAGCTGCCATGCCTACCAAGATGGACGTGTTAGCGAGCACCGCCAGTTTGTAAATCGTGGACGCATACAGCGCAATCAACAAACTGAGGATGCCGCCGACCAGCAAAGAAAGACGGGTTAGGCGCAGCTGCGCCTTATCGGAAAGGTCCGGCTTGAAAACCTTGACGATGTTTTCGGTGAACATGGTCGCCCCAGCAAGCATCGAGCTATCGGATGTGCTCATGAGTGCCGAGGCCAGTGCGGCGATGAAAATTGCCGCCAGCACAGGATGCAAGAACTTCATTGCCATGGAAACAAGAAGGAACTCGGTCTGTTCTCCGGTGAGATTAGGGCCAAAAACGCCATATGCCGTCACACCGATGAGCGGTGAAAGGACGCCGAATCCTAAATAAAGTGCTGCGGCGACAAAGGTGGACTTGACGGCAATGTCCTCGTTCTTCGCTGCGCAAGTGCGCTGGAGGTAATCCTGAGCCGGAATCGCTCCTAAGCCGAGAGAGAGCCAAGCAGCGATATAGTAGAACCATCCATGCATGCCGAAATAGCCGTAATAGCCGTCCTCAGCCGTTGGCCACAAGGCGAAGGTATTGGTCGTGAATTGCGCCCCGGCCAATGCGAGCATGTTGTCCAAACCGCCAACGCCGATGATGATGCCGATGGTAATCATCAGCAAGCCAAACGCGGTCAAGAACATCTGCATAAAGTCGAGGGCGGTATCGGCCCATAGTCCGCCGGCCATGGTGTAGAGTGTGACAATCACTGCGACCATGACCATCCCGACCCAAAGCGGCCAGCCGAGCAAGGCAGTGACGATCGCCCCTCCAGCGACGATCTGGGCCGCTGTCCAACCGAAGTAGGTGATGATTTGGGTAATCGTACCCACCAGCGACATCGCCGTTCCATAGCGTTGCTGAAAGAAATCCATAATCGTCACATATTGAGCGCGCCGCGCCAAGCGGACAATAAACATCCCAGCAATAAGCAAACACAGGGTCGCGCCGAAGGGGTCAAAGACTACACCCTGAAAGCCATACGAATACGCTTCCGAACTAGAACCCATCAGCGTCTCGGCTGCAAACCAGGTTGCCATGATAGAAGGAGCCGCCATCCACAACGGTAATCGACGCCCAGCCAGGACATAGTCGGTGCTAGTCTCCACCTTCTTGGACGCCCAGTAACCAATGGCCAGACGGATGATCAAGATGACAACAATCCCACCGATAATCAGGCCGGAATACTGATAAGTTTGAATATCCATCTCACTTCTCCGCCAGAGGACTACATCTCTTTGATAACGTAGGGAAAACCATAATCAGCCATACGTTCCATGAAGGGGACAGGATCAAACGCTTCCGGTCCTAAGACGCCAACACCTTTCCAAATACCATGTTCTAGCAAATCCCAACCGATGACAGCATTGAAAGCAGTTTGCGCCACCACAGCCTGACAACCGAAACGTTGCATGCACTCTTGAT
>JANWWB010000386.1 GCA_025056515.1 Anaerolineales bacterium | reverse complement strand
GCATTATACCCGATGAAGCCAAGGATGAAAAGGTTAAAGAGAAATAAAGCAGACCCTCTCAATCTGTAAACAGGACTTTGCGCAGCTAAAAGGTGCGAACGATCAGAATGTACGAATCCTGCCCGTCTTGTTCACCTGGCTTACCAAGAGGGCAGCAAACGACTTAGCCTCCCTCGCTAATCTTCTCAGGAATGTGCACTGGCTTTTCTCGACCTAACTCGAGAGAGCGTTGATAAGCTGCCCAAATCGCCCGCGAAAGGGCTGTACGAAAACCGGCTTTCTCGAGATAGTAGAGCGCCTCGGCTGAAGTCCCACCAGGAGAAGTAACCTGGTTGCGTAAGGCCGCCACATGGGTTCCGTTAGCACGATGCACTGATTCGTAATAATTGACTGCTCCGCGTAAAGTCTGAACAACTAGACGTTCTGCAACATGACGGGAAAAACCCAAATGGACACCAGCATCAATCATCGCTTCCATAAAGAGGAAAACATATGCCGGCCCAGTCCCGGAAAGGGCAGTAGCCATATCGAGGTAGCTCTCATCGTCTACCATAATCTCTTCGCCCAAGGCTCCGAGAATCGTTTTTGCAGTTTCTAGTTGAGCCGGTGTCACTGCGGCCGAAGGAAACCAGACCGTCACTCCTTGTCCTATTTGCGCCGGTGTGTTCGGCATGGAGCGAATCACCGCCTTGTGATTCAACCCCTGGCTAATTTTCGTCACCGTTGCACCGGCTACAATCGATAGGACAAGTGCCTTCTCCGGGATAGCCCCTTTGAGACCACGCAAAACCTCAGTCAAACGTTGAGGCTTAATAGAGAGCACAACCACATCGGCCACCTGAACTGCAGCACGATTGTCCACAAACGGTTGAACCCCATATTTGCGATGTAACTCCTCAACGCGTTCGGCGCGCACATCCGAGGCGTGTAGATTCTCAGGCGAAGCCAGTCGACCACGTAGCAAACCGGCCATCATGGCCTCCCCCATCGCCCCCGAACCGATAAAGGCAATTTTTTGTGATAACATCCTTGCTCTCCTTTGGAAAATTTTGCCAGATTATCCCTTTATCTACGCAGGCAACGCCTGCAGGTGGTCCTCAACAGGTATGCATAAGCGCAGATCATCCTGCACGAAATTGCTGTAAGGCTAGGCGCAAACGTTCCTCAAGTTCCTGCGGAGCATCTTTGGGAAGAGATTGGATCGCCATTTGCGCTTCTACAACCGAATAACCCAAAGCAGTCAGGGCGGCCAGCACCTCACTATCGACGTCCGAGAGAGTCGCCATAGCCTGAAATGCATCCAAGGGCTTAAGGCGATCCTTGAGATAGAGGGTGATCTTTTGAGCAGTCTTCTTGCCAACTCCTGGAACGCGCGCCAGCAAATCGCTCTCCTCGTTAAAAACAGCCCGTTGGAGCATCTCTACGCCAGCGCCCGAAATGACCGCCAAAGCAATCCGTGGCCCAACCCCATCCACGTTCAAAAGCAAATCAAACAGCTCGCGTTCGGCTTGGCTCTCAAAACCATACAGTTGCCAGTTGTCTTCACGAACAATCAGACGGGTATAGAGGAAAACCGTCTCACCGACCCGCAAACGGGTTCGTAGGGGGTTAGGAACGAAGACACGCAATCCCACGCCGCCAAGTTCAATAATAAGGGCGTTTTCTTCGATTTGAGTAATTTCGCCACGCAAAGTAGCAATCATGGGCGTACTTTAGCTACACAAAACGTTGGGTATTTAGATGCGTAATCGCCACGGCTAGCGCATCGGCCGCATCATCGGGACGGGGTAACTCGGGCAGGGAAAGCAACACGCGAAGCATCTCTTGCACCTGACGCTTCTGCGCCGAGCCATAACCGGCAATCGCCTGTTTGACCTCATTAGGCGTATATTCGAACACGGGCAAACCGGCCTGCGCGGCCGCCAAAAGCACAACGCCACGCGCTTGTCCTACGGCCATGGCAGTGCTGATGTTGCGTTGAAAAAACAACTTCTCCACCGCAACCGCCTGCGGACGGTGGAGAAGCAAGAGTTGATTCAATTGTTGATACAACAACAGCAAACGCTGCGCCGCCGATTCTCCCGCTGGGGTCTGTAAGACGCCATAAGCGACCATCTCTAAACGGTCGTCAGCAGCAGTGCGCACCAAGCCAAAACCGGTCGCAGCTGTACCAGGGTCAATCCCCAAGACAAGGGTCATCTACTCCGCCTCGAGAGCCGCCAGCGCCTCCTCGTTCAGGCGAACATTGTGATAGACGTTTTGAACATCATCCATATCCTCGAGCGTCTCGATAAATTTCATCACGGCCAGAGTCGCTTCCAGCGGCAATTCAATTTCCTGCTTGGCAATCAAGCGCAAACCGGCCTCTTCAGGGGTTACATTGCGCGCATGTAAAGCATCCCCGATGCGCTTAAAGGCTTCCACCGGGCCAATAATTTCGATGGAATCACCATCCTGCAGGACATCATCAGCACCGGCTTCGATTGCTAACTCAAAGGCCGAATCATAATCTAACATGGAGGCTGGAAACGAGAAGTACGATTTGCGATCAAATTGCCAAGCAACTGCGCCTGCTTCGGCCATGTTTCCGCCTGCCCGACTGAAGAGGTGCCGCAAATCGGCGACTGTGCGATTGCGGTTATCCGTAACGCAATCGACCATCACTGCAGCGCCGTGGGGGCCGTAACCCTCAAGCGTGATCTCTTCAAAGGCAGAGGCATCTTTATCTTCGCCGGTGCCGCGCCGAATGGCGCGTTCGATGTTCTCTTTCGGCATATTGTTTGCGCGTGCCCGCTCGATGGCTAACGCCAAGCGCATATTGGTTTCGGGGTCGCCGCCCCCTTCGCGCGCGGCCAGGACAATTTCACGCGCCAATTTGGTAAACAGCGCTCCTTTCTTGGCATCGGCCGCGCCCTTCTTACGTCGGATCGTGGCCCAATGACTATGACCAGACATAGAATTCTCTCCTTAAGACACACAGTGTTTCACAAACAGCCTGCGAATTATACTATAGCCCGCTCTGTTCAAGCAATGAAAAATCCCAATGCTAAAGCGCCCGGGCCAACATGAACGACAATTGCTGGAGGAATTTGGTAAATCACCGGGGGTTCCAACAAACCCAAACGAGAACGCAACGCATCGGCCAACTCTTGTGCTTCTTCAAAAGCCTCAATATGCATGACACACAAATGTGCATCTACCGTTGCGGGGCATTCTTGCTCGACAACTTCCAACAAACGAGCCATCGCACGCTTCTTGGTGCGCTGCTGCTCAAAGGGTGCCACTTGTCCCTCTCTGAGGGTCAAGATAGGTTTGACCTGTAACAATTCCCCCAATAACGCTTTAGCTGCGCCAATCCGACCGCCCTTTTGCAAATATTCAAGCGTATCCACCAAAAAATAGGTGCGCGCTCGAATAGCCTGCTCTTTGAGGCGCGCAGCAATCACTTCTCCCAATGCGCCAGCCTGCGCCCAGCGATGTGCCATCAGGACCAAAGATGCCAGCGTGCCGGCAATTGTTTGAGTATCCACCACATAGACTTTTAAGTCGGGGAAATCTTGCGCCGCCGTCTCCGCCGAACGCACCGTGCCGCTTAGGCGCGCCGAAGGCGCTACTACAACCACTTCTTCACCACGCTTTTGCGCCTCCTGATAAATAGGCATGTACAGCGTAGGGGGTGGCGCGGCCGTCTTGGGAAGCACAGGAGAAGTGCGCAATTTTTGCAAGAAAGTTGGGGTATCCAACTCAATATCATCCCGATAAGCTTCTTCCCCAAAAATAACAATCTGGGGAATCAGGGATATTCCCAGCTGTTTTGCCAATTCCAACGGCAAACTACTGGTGGTATCGGCAACAATTTTGACCATCTGTTATCCTTTCTTCACAATCGCATTGCAAAGCATGCATCTTGACCCGTTAAGAGCGGCCATCTGGGCTAGCTTCAGGATCTGGGCTAGCTTCAGGATAGGAGACTCCCTGAACTGATTGGGGAGACTGCTCCGGCAGCTGCGCACCTCCCGCTGAGGCATGAGCGCATTAGAACACAGCAGTCCTGCCGAGAAAATCGCCCGATTAAGGGATTAGGCTTGTTGCTTTTGTTGCGCTGCTCGTTCGGCCATTTGAGCACGCAAGGAGCGAATATCACCTTCAATGGTAAAGAGAGCGCCCAAGTAGAGCAAGAAACAAAGGACCCAGGCGCTCACACAAACTGTCAGAATCGCAAATTGTAGGCTCGCAAATGGGCCGACCACCTTCGCAAAATAGAGCGAAAGCGCTCCGGCAAGCGTGGGTGCCAAGGCTGCACCGCTATTTTCTACAAAGTATTCCAATGCCTGGGTGGTAGACCGCACTTCAGGCGGCGTGATGTCAAAGACTGTGGCAACGACATTCGGTGCAGAGAAAGGCATAAACAAGGCTGTCAAAGCCATCAAGACAAAGAAGAGGGTGGGCTGAGTCACCGGTGTATTCAGCGCAAGAAACAGGAAAAGAGCGCCGGAAATCACGCCCAGACTCGAGACTAAAATACGACCTTTGTTCGTCCTCCTGAACAAGAAATCCCCTAACGCACCACCAACGAAATACCCAGCGGCCAAAATCAGCACAATCGGCGCCATGGTGAAAAGAACCTGCATATTGTCATAACCGCGTTCACGCATCAAATAGCCGAAGAAAAAGAAGGTGATGACATTCCAAGGAAAGACCCCAGCAAAGCCCTGTAAAAAGACAAACCACATCGTACGCTTTTTCAACACTTCTTTGACTTGCTTCCATTCAAAGCGAAACTGACCAATTTCCTCCATGCCCTCAAACTCCGGTTCAGCTTTGCCACGAGGCACTTCTTTCACACCAAAGAAAATCACCACGGACATTAAAATCCCCAAGAAACCAGTAATAAGAAAGATAGAGCGCCAGCCTTGTAATCCAAATAGGCGACCATCAAGCATAGGTGCAACCATCAGCGCCAAAACCATGCCCAACAAATAGCCGATCGGCTGGGTGAGTTGTAGGATGCCATATACTTTGCCGCGCAATTTCGGCCCAAAATAGTCAGCCACCAAACTGTATAAGCCGGGATAAGATGAGTCATCAATCCCTGTCGAAGATCGAGTCGCCAAAAATGCTGGGTAGGTTTTGACGATGGAACTCAACCAAGTTGTAGCGCCCCAGACAAAAGAAGCCAACGCCAACAACTTGGCGCGAGCGTAACGGTCGTACAAATACCCCCAAACAGGGTACAACAGAGTAGCTACAATCAAGGCTCCGGAGTTAATCAAACCCCATTGCAAGTCATTGATTCCAAATGTTTTGCTCACCGGCAACTGCAAAGAGCCGATGAGCAATTTATCCGTCTGATGAAGGAGCATAAAAAGCGCAAAGACGACAATCACAAACACAGAATAGAAGCGGCGACCAGATTTCATTATGCACCTCAAGCGTAGAGTTTTCATGAAGTTTACATGAGAACTGAAAAGCAGTCAATTTACCCTCCCGAGGTGGATACAGAAGTTCGTACATGCGCGTTTTGTTCACCACGGAGACAAGGAGTCGTAAAGTCTTGTCAGATTTTTCGATACAGCATAAGCTCTAGCAGGACTGGCTGCGCTTGAGGTTCGTCAAGACCAAGGCCGAGGCGTAGCTTTAGCACCGTTATGACAACCTTGGACCAAACATGGCCGCTTAAGTCGCTTGCGATGAGCAAAAACCGTAACCATCTACCCTCACCTTATCCCCTTTGCACCCCCTTTTAGGCAGCGGGGGAGAGGAATATCTGCAAAGACCGCCGAAAACAGCAAATATTCAGACAAATTCTCCTTCTCCCCTCAGGACTGCGAAGTGCCAGGGAAGCTCCGCCACGGGTGAAATGTTTTCGGGTCATCCGCTCGGACATTCATGTCCAACCTCTTCATCCAAAAAGCGGTCTGAAGACGGCTAACTCCCCTGACGATTCGGTCCGCTTGAGCGGACTCTGTACGGCTATCCCAGAGATGGAGCTTCAGGCAACCGGTTAAGAGCAGCTAGATGGTTACACAACCCATGTCCGAATTGAGGCACTCAATTTGGGCAGGCATAGTTGATTCCGGTCAAGGATCAAACCTCATACGAGGATACGAACCCAACACCCGCAACATCAACGCATATTCGGCCAGATTTTCAAGCGCCCGAGAAGCGCCAGGCTCGTGCGCTGCGCCGAGGAAATCAATGTAAAACAAGTATTCCCATGGTTTGCCCTGCAACGGGCGCGATTCGATTTTCGTCAGGTCAATATCGCGCAGAGCAAACACGCTCAAGGCTTTGAACAAGGCGCCGGGGACATTTTTCAAGGTAAAAACAATCGAGGTTTTGGCCTCGCCCTGGGGCTGAATTGCCTCACGCCCAACAACAAGGAAGCGGGTGTAATTCTGGGGATTGTCTTCAATGCCTTCTTCCAGAATGTCCATACCATACAGCTCTGCGGCACGACGCGAGGCAATGGCGGCAACATCGCGGGCACCGCTGGCTTTCAGCATTTTCACACTGCCGGCCGTATCATAAACTGCTTCACTCTTCACCCCCCAGCGACGCAGATAAACAGCGCACTGTCCCAACGCCTGTGGATGGCTGATAACCTTGCGAATGGAGTGTTTGGCGACGCCCGGCAGGGCAATCAGACAATGTCGTACACGCAGAAAGTATTCCCCAACGATGTGGAGATGATGCTGCAACAGCAAATCATAATTCTGGTGAATACTGCCTGTCAGTGAATTCTCGATGGGAATGAGGGCCGAATCGGCTCCGCCGCTTGCGACTGTCTCAAAGACAATGTCGAAACTCTCACAAGGCACAGTTTCCACTGGACCGAAATACTCCAATACCGCCTGTTCGCTATAGGCGCCTGGCTCACCTTGAAATGCAACTTTCATACCGATCCTCCACTTGTTTTTTGCTGCTCGGCCCATGTTAGAAGGGCCCGAAAGCCAGTTTCGACTTCGGCATCCGATGCCGCGATCGTCATCCGCACAAAGCCTTCTCCCAGCCGCCCAAAAGCCGAACCCGGCACTACCCCCACCCCGGCTTCCTCAAGAATCCGTTCGCAAAACTCCAGGGAAGAGATTCGCAACGGGCGAATATCCAAGAAAAAGTAAAACGCGCCTGGAGAGGGGCGGGCGATAACCTTCGTGCTGCCTATTTCACTTGCAATACACATAACCAAGTCACGCCGACGCGCATAGGCAATGCGCATAGCAGCGGCAGCTTGCTGAACGTCCGGATCCGTCAACGCAAATGCAGCAGCTTTCTGGATGAATGGCGCAACACAGGTAATCGAGTTCTGACTGACTTTGATAGCCTGGTCAATGACGCGCGCAGGCGCGGCCAGATACCCTACCCGCCAGCCGGTCATCGCATAGGTTTTGGAAAGGCTGTGAACGAGCAAAGTCCGCTCTTTGGCGCCATTCAACGCCGCCGCCGAAATGGGTTTCTCTTCGTAGTACAAGTTCTCGTAGACCTCATCGCTGACCACCCACAGCTTATGTGCGGCCGCGAAATCTTGCAGGGTTTGCATATAGGCACGGGAAGGATACATGCCGGTCGGATTGGATGGATAATTGATGACAATCACACGGCTGCGCGGGGTCAGTGCCCGCTCCCAGTCTTCAAACGTCGGCAAAAAACCGTTTTCCACCGGAGCCGGCACACGAATCACATTCGCTCTCAACATCAACGCCATATTCACATGAGTCGCCCAAGTCGGGTCGGGAATCAAGACATCATCCCCTGGGTTGAGGAGAGTCTGCAAGGCAAGGTAATAGGCGTGAATGCCACCATGCGTCACCAAAATTTCACTTTGCGGATCGTAGTCCAAGCCGTTATCACGGGATAGTTTCAGTGCAGCTGCCTGACGCAATTCTGGGTCACCGCGGCTTGGGCCGTAGTGCGTTAGACCTGCCCTCAAAGCGCGAAAAGCAGCCTCCAGAACCGATGGAGGGGTAGGGAAATCAGGGTCGCCAACGTGTAGAGGAATAACTCGCTTTCCGGCAGCTCGGGCTGCGACAATCCGGTCGTTGAGCAAAACCGTCGCCGATTGGCGAATTAAGTCGAGTTGCTGGTTCAAGTTCACCGTATCTCTCCAAAAGAAATTCTGGCTAATATAATGCATGTGACAAGCGAGAGCAAGGCTGAATTGTTGGCTAACTATTCCCACCCTGGTTCGCCTCTTGCCTTCTCTCTCGGAGCGTGATAAAATACGCACCGCTCTAAAACTGGGGGCTCGTCTAATGGCAGGACGACTGACTCTGGATCAGTTAGTAGTGGTTCGAATCCATTGCCCCCAGCCAAAAGGCCCTTCCGAAGAAGGGCCTTTTTCCTTTGAAAAGAACGCCTTTCTTGCTCTAGCCTTTTTCCTGTAAGCCCGATAATTGCTCGGCCATCTCGACATAATCCAGCGTCAACGTTTTTTCAAGAGATCCGCCCAGGAACACAATTAACTCCGAAGCCAGCCGAGCCTTCATCTCTGCATCTCGTCGACTCCAAGTGCGGCTCTTCACCTCCAAGTAATATCCCAGGGGAGGGGTCTCAACACGATCAAGATTAACATAGAACTCAACACCCTGATACCGCACCAACCAACGCAATCGGTCCTTATCCACCGGTGTTTCACGCGCCGGTTTGAAGTATTCGCGGTAGAAACGCAAGCTGTTTGCTGCTGGGGCAAAATAACGAATGCGACTCAAAAGAACATCATGGGCAAAATCGCCTTCTCGCGTCGGGCCAATCAAAGTTAAGCGTGAGCGCACACCTATGAGTTGACCTTTCTCATTGATGATTTCATCCTCCCGATAACGCAACCAACCTTGGGAACGGTCCTCAAAACTAAAGTAGACATCATGCTGATGGTAATGCTTGAAACGCACAATCTGCACCTCTGGACGCTTGAGAGCCTCCACGACCGGTTGAGGGTCTTCCAATTTGACTTTCACCTGCACTTCAAACGATTCTTCCTCCTGCGAGCCACCCAGCGCAACTAATTTTGAGAAGACCGAAGATTCGCGCGCCATCAAGAAGACATCAATACGGTGTGCGTACTCTTGAGCCGCCGCAGTCAACTCGGCCTCGTTTAAAGTCAATAACTGGCGGTCCACCATCAACCACTTTCCGTTGACCATCACGGCGGTCACATCGGATGCCTTGGCCGCATACACCAACTGAGCATAAGGATTCTCGACATCGCGGCGGAAACGAGGGGAATTATGGAGTGGCGACAGGTCAACCAAAATCAGATCAGCCCGTTTCCCGACCTCTAGCGAGCCGGTCAGATGCTCAATGTGAAGCGCTTTCGCTCCCATTCGAGTAGCCATCAACAACGCTCGCGAAGCCGGTACAGCCGTTGGGTCATTGCTAACCGCTTTTGCTACCAAGGCTGCCAAACGAATCTCTTCGAACATATCCAAGTCGTTGTTCGAAGCCGGTCCATCGGTACCAATGCCTACATTTAAGCCGACTTCGAGCATCTTTTGCACCGGTGCAAAACCCGAAGCAAGTTTCAGATTAGAAGAAGGATTATGCGCCACCCCAGCTCCGGCGTGGAGCATCGTACGCATTTCTCCTTCATCTACATGGACACAGTGAGCGGCCAGCACTTTGGCATCGAACAGGCCCTGCTTCTTGACATAGGGGATAACCGGCATGCCATGCTCACGGCGCATAGTTTCCACTTCGAGCGCCGTCTCGGCCAAGTGAATATGGAGAGGAACATCAAATTCGACCGCCAACTGCGCCGTAGCGCGTAGAATTTCCGCCGTACAGGTATAGGGAGCATGGGGAGCGACCGAGGGGACAATCAGAGGATGATTTTTCCATTCCTGAATGTATTGTCGTGCAGCAGCCAATGAATCCTCATAAGACCTGGCGTCAGGCGCCGGAAACTTGAGCACGGTTTGTGAGCAAACCGCTCGCATGCCGGCTTCGGCGGTTGCCGCTGCGACATCCGCTTCAAAAAAGTACATATCGGCAAAGCAAGTCACACCCGAGCGTAACATCTCAGCGCACGCTAACTTCGTCCCCAAACGGACAAAATCGGGCGAGACGAATTCGCGTTCCACCGGCCACATATAACCTTGTAACCACACATCCAGTCGCAAGTCATCTGCCAAACCACGCATCAAGGTCATCGGGACATGCGTATGCGCATTAATCAGCCCTGGCATCACGACCTTGCCACCGCAGTCAACCACATGCTCAGACGTATACTCCTGCCGAACTGTAGCATCCTCACCCACGGCAACGATCGTATCCCCAAGCACTGCCACTGCGCCCGGGGAAAATTGGCGCATCTCTTCATCCATCGTTAGGACCAGAGCATTCGTCAACAAGAAATCTACCTTTTTCATCCTATCTCCTTATGTCACAATCTCCAAAAGCATGCGACGTAATCGGTCAAGCGCCATATTGACTGCCCAGCGCTCTAAGTTCTTCGGATGGCCGCCATATGTCAGACGGTAGTACTTACAACCGGTTGGCAGGCGCAAAGCCAGCTCGGCAATCTGCTCCTCTCCTTCCAACGAGCAGATCACACCTAGACCTATGGGGACATTTCGCTCTCGGCAGAATTCCTCCAGCGCCGGGCAAAGCGATTCGCCGCGGACCTCGCGCCGGCTCCCACCCCGAAAGGCAGGGGAGGCAACCCGCGCCAGC
>JANWWB010000358.1 GCA_025056515.1 Anaerolineales bacterium | reverse complement strand
CCGGTGCCTTGGCGTGTTCGAGGGCGGTCATTGCTGCCTTTTCTAGAAGATAAGCGGGAAAATCAGGAAAAGACTCAAGCTCGAGAAAAATCATGCCGGTTGTTCTCTCTTCTTGGTAGTATTGTTGCGAGGGACGGGAATCTCGCTCGGGTATTCTAGCCGAGGATGATAGGTCATCCGCAAGGCGGTCACAAACGATTCGATGATGAGATTTAAGTCTCGCTGGGTGAGGGGAGTATCTTCAAGTTGACCGTCTTTTTGGCGGGTTTCGACGACATTTCGGACGATGGCGCGCATTTCTTCGTCACTGCGTGGGTTTTCAGCGCGGACGCGCGCTTCGACGCCGTCGGCAAACATCAGCAAGGCTGTTTCTTTCGAGCGTGGTTTTGGCCCTGGATAACGAAATCGGCTTTCATCTATCTTTGAAGCATCCCCATTGACCGCTTGAAGGGCGCGATTGTATTGATAACGGGTGAGCATTGTGCCATGATGCTCGGCAATGAAATCCTGCAAGCGCTTGGGCAAGCGGTACTTACGCGCCAGGGCCAAGCCATCGGCGACATGGCGAATGATGATGGCCGCGCTCTCTTCGGGAGGCAAATCATCATGGGCATCAATGTTCGCCGGCGGTTGATTTTCTACAAAGAAGGCCGGATTAGCCGCTTTGCCGATATCATGAAAAAGCGCTCCAACGCGCGTGAGGAGAGCATCAGCTTGTATTTGTTCGGCTGCCTGTTCAGCTAAGTTGGCGACCTGTAGGCTGTGTTGATAGGTTCCCGGAGCACGTTGAAGAAAATATTTCAGCAAGGGATTCTCGGGTCGCGATAGATCCAACAACTGCAATGGTGTGACAATCCCCAAAAACTGCGCAAATACGTACTGCAAAGGCCAGACGGTGGCCGAGGAAAGGACTCCATAGACCACAGCTGCTCCAAGAAGGGTGACCAAGCCAATCCAATCGGTAGAAGTAAAGACCAGGCGATATCCCAGAATCACCGCTGCGCCACTGGCGGCAATAGCCAGGATGGCATAAAAGAAGTGAATGACTCGACGCGCTTCACCAAGCACGAGAACGCCGCACAAGCTGGAAATCAGATAATAGGGGAAGATGCCCAAGGTGTCATCCCAGCCATAGGAGGCAAGCAGGCTGAGCAATAAACCGAACACCATGCCGCGTTCCATTCCATACAGGATCGAGACGAGCAAAGCAAAAGCCGGCAAGGGAAATAGATATGGGAGAATCGTTCGGTTGGCTGTCACGATACGCGCTGAGAACAAGAAAAGCAAAAACAAGAAGGAAAGCAGAAGCAAAGCGCGTAAATCGGAGAGTATATCCGAGCGTCGGCGTATGAAATATAACGCAGTCAAAACAGTCAAAACGAGCACCAGGGCGGCAATGGCCAAATATTCGTAGAAAGGCGGTTGAGTTTGTATCAACCCTGCCTTAGCAAGGGCTTCGTAAGCGACTTCGGTGATCACTTGTCCTCGCAAGACAATCGCCTGGCCTTCTAGATATGATTGTGTCACAGGTTCAACAGCGTTACGGGCAGCTTGACGGGCCTGTTCGGTCAACTCGGGGCTATAGAAGCTATTCGCGACAATTAACGGGGATACGAGCTCAACCACCAGTTCCGCTTCTTGTTCGTTGAGGGTAAAACTCACCATGCTAGGTAGTTTTTCTTGCAAAGATGGGATGTCCTCAGAGCGCACAGCATTGCGCATCACCCGCCCTAACAAGCCAATCGCTTCATTTTCAACGAGTGTCCAGCGTTCTGTGGGAAGGGTCAGGAGCAAAGTCGCGGCCTCTAGAGAGAAAGGCTCGGCGCGTAGCGTTTGCAGTTCAGCTATTTTTTGCTCGTAAGTTTTTCCTTCGTCGTCTCGCAAGCTTTGGATTTGTTGCAGCAGGCGGCTGAGTATTTGGGTCTGAGTGCGACCGATAGATAGATCTGGCGGTTCATAAACGGGAGCAACTGCACGTTCAGCGGCATCTTGGGCCTGATCGGTCAGAACAGCACTGATGTAACTAAATGTCCTCGGGGCGCGCAAATCTTGGTCGGCGACATCGCCCACCTTGAGGGTCAGACTACCTTGTCGCAACGACCAAGGTAGGTTGAGCGCTACGAAGGATAAGATGGCCGTACAAATCAGGATAACAAGCGAGAACAGGTTTGACTTGCGAACAGGCGTCACTTTTGCAACATACTCCGCACTGCGCTACTGACCTGGTCGCCGGGGAGACGTCCGGCGACGCGCGGCATGAGCACTTTCATCACCTTACCCATATCGGCCAAAGAGGTAGCGCCCGTCTCAGCCATCACCTCTTGGATAAGCCGATTGAGTTCATCCGCGCTCAATGCTTGAGGCAAGAAGCCTTGGAGAACTTGGATTTCTGCCTCAGCAGCTGCAATCAGGTCAGGGCGGTTGGCGCGACGGGCTTCTTCGGCCGCCTCGCGACGGGTCTTGATTTCTTTTTGTAAGATGTTCAAAACAGCAGCTTCATCCAGGGTGGTTTGTCGATCAATTTCAGATTGACGGATGGCTGCCAGAGCCATACGCACGGTGCGGCGTGTTACATCGTCACCGGCTTTCATCGCTTCTTTCAAGGCTTGTTCGAGTTTAGCTTTTGTATCCATAAGGGGTATTATACCTCGCAGAGAGAAAGTTACCTTCCCTAGCAAACCGTATGTCTCCAAAAACAGATAGGTGCCTCGGTAGATTACGAACCGTGAAACCGTTGGCACAACTCAGGAGGCAGGTTCGCCGTGGAAAGATGATATTCATAGCGTGTCCGCTGAATGGCAGCAGCCAGGGCATAGGCAAACTGAGGGCCTTGTTCTGGACTATCCAGGTTCATCCAAGCGTGTGAATCCCGCGGGAGGAGGGGAAGAATCCACTTTTTGAGCTTTGGGATGAAGCTGAGGGCCTCAAGGGGGTAATACAACTTGCCCGAACGCAAAGCCGGGCTGTCCAAGAGCGATGGGTCAAGAGCGTCTATCGCTTCGGGTGGCGGCCATTGGTTGCTCGGGAAACGCTCCAGCCAGAGAGAGACATAATTGCTATGAGCATAAAAATCCTGGGCGGTATGCGTTAAACGACCAAACGCTTGCCACGCACGCTGCAGATTTCCTTCCTCGAGCGCCGGACGAATCTGTTTGCGGTTTTCTTCGATAAACGCACGTGCCGGCTCAAAAGCATTGGCATCGAAGTGATATTCATTGTGACCAATTTGTCCGGAGAGAGCATCCAGGGACAAGTTGGCGGCGATGATCACCTCAAGCGCAGAGCGGCTGAAATACGATTCAAGAGCTTGAAGGGTAATCAAGCGATGAAAAGCCTTATTCATACTGTCTCATTCCCAAGAGACGATAAACTTGCACAGGATGTGCGCGCCCTTTAACCATTACAGATTCTAACGATTGAACCTGAACATGTTCTTTGACCTGGAGATAGGTGGTCTGGTCAATCATAATTTCGCCGGGTCCGGCGAGGGTTTCCAGACGCTGAGCGATGTTGACGGTATCACCGATAGCGGTGTAATTAAACAACTCATTCGTGCCGACATTCCCCACAATCACATCTCCGCTGGAAATTCCGATACGGAATTTCCAGTGATAAAGGGTGTCGGTGAACTCTCGATGGGATTCTTCGGCGCGGGTCAGAATTGTCAGAGCAGCGCGAACCGCTCGTAACGCATGATCAGGTTGGGGATCCGGAGCGTTCCAAATGGCTAGTACACCATCCCCCAAGAATTTGTCTAAGGTTCCCTCCTCTTCGAGGACGGATTGTGCGGCTAAGGAGAGGTAGTGATTCAGTACACGAAAGAGGGTTTCCGGCTCCAGTTGTTCGCTAGAGGTGGAGAAACCAGCAATATCGGCAAACAAGATCGTTGCCGGCTGGCGGGTACCATCCAGGCGCAGATTGCTGGGAGCAGCCAGCAAACGGTCGCGCACGCGTGGCGCAACGACTCGTCCAAAGGTCTGACGAATGCGCTCTTGCTCGGCTTCTAGTTTGCGTCGCTCGGTCAAATCTTCCAAGACGATTGCCGCGCCCTTGGTGGCAAAGTAGGCATCTCGCACGGGAGAACAGGAGACGCGTAGACAAAGTTCACCTCGAGGGGGAATGTTCCGCCAGATTTCTCGGGATAGGACTACCGACCCGCGCTCAACAGCCTCGGAAGCCACCTCCGATAGGTCCGGCAAAACCGGAAACGCTTCGGAGAGTGGTTTTCCACTGACTCTAGCAAAGGGGATGCCGAGAATTCTCTCAGCGGCACGATTGAAAAGCGTAATCTTGTGTTCGATATCGGTCGTAATCACGCCTGTAGCAATCGAGGCGAAGATGTCGTCCATCAAGTTTTTCATCTCCAACGTCTGGTCTAAGGTGTGACGCAAGTTGACAAACAAACGGGCGTTTTCGAGCGCTAGCGTACATTGACCGGCAACCGTTTCCAGAAACTCGAGGTCGTCGCGGCTATATGGCTCACCGGAGCGTTTCTGACCAAGCATCAGCACGCCTACCATTGTCCCCTCATAGTGAAGCGGGACAAAGACGATGCAATCAATTTGGTTGAAAAATTCAGAGTTTTGGAGTTCAACAGGCCGTGTAGCGTTGACGGGAAAGTAAAAAGCTTTTTGTTGTTTGTGCAGAAACCGAATCAGTGGATCCTCAGGAGAGCAAGGGGGGAAGTTGCCGGTGCCAGGAGCATGGGGAAGATAGAGAGTTTGACCATCATCGTACAGATAGACGACAAAACGCTCTGGAGATAACGTCTGTTCGAGCTGATCGGCTATTAATTTCAAGACACGGTCTAGGTCCGGCGTGATCACCAGCTGGCCGGCAAGAGCGTTCAAAACTCGTCGGTAATCTGCCGCATGGCGGTAGAACAGCCGGTCAATCAGGCGTTGGGTGAAACGGTGGGCCGGAGACAGCGCAACAACCAAGAGAAGCACGTAGAGAGCGACCAGCAGATAGTTGTCTGGTTCAATAGCACGATTAATCAACGCCGAAAGCGCTGTGGCCAAGCCAAAGAAAGACAGAACGCCCAAGCCAGCGGTCAGAAAGTACGATAAGGTATTCGCAAAGACCCGATCAACATCGAGCAAGCGATACCGCAGCACAGCATACGTGATCGATAAAGGGAGCAAGATCAGTAAGGGAAAATAAATAGCTGGTTGAAATTCTTGCGTCTGACCGAAAGCAGTGGGCAAAAGATAGAATAACATCATGGGGGTCAAAGCCAGAGCGGCACCGAAGATAATGACACGGCTCTGCTGGCGAATCACTGGCGAAGAGCTGCGTATCAGGCGCCAGGTGAGAGCAGCCAGAAAGATAAGAATGGCAAGCGCCATAAAGAAATACGATGCTTGCCAGGTGCGAATGTAGTTCAGGGGGCCGCTGGGAAAACGCAGCTCGTAGACAGAAGGTAAGGCAAAGACGAAAAACATCACCCATGAAATCCAGCGCGTAGCAGGCCAACGATGTAACAGCACAATTTCTTTTGGGAAAACCAATGAGAGGTGAATGAGGGCGCTGGCAGCCAATGGTAAGCTGATCGACCACAGTTCCACAGCATGATGGGTGGTGTTCATATCGAAGAACGTTGTCGTTGCTAAGCTGACCGAAGCCGAGAAGACTAATAGGGAACGACCGGCACGTAGTTGACCGCGAATCCGATACGCCCATAAACCAATCAACAAGAACACCAGCCCGACCAGGTAAGGAACAAGAAATAGGCTGATGAAACTCCACAAAGGCAGCCTGATGGGTGTAATCGAAAGCGTTTTGTGTTGTAACGTATACGGGTCTTCAAATGTCAAAAGTAAGGGATGAAAACCTACTTGCGAGAGGAGCGCTTGTATCTCAGCAACATGAGCAACCGGTTGACCATTCACGGCGATCAGGCGTTCCGGCCAAGAGACACCAGCTTCTGCCGCCGGCCAACCATCGCTGACAATCTTACTAACGACATTGTTGGGCTCAAGCAATATCCCTAGGAAGGGCTGTTGCGCGTATTCGAACGCCCAAATCGGGGTCAAGACAAGCATCCCCAATGCTAACAAAGAAGTCAAAAGAGCAGGGGCATGGGAAGACCACGTGGATAAGTTCTGAAAAAAGTGTTTCATAGGTTAATTGCCCATCAGCGCCACCGATTCGATCAGACGCATTCACCTTGAGGTCCCAGCCAGAGATATGCCATCTTAGAGAGGGTGCTTCAACAGTTTCAGGCGTCCATTCGAATTCACTTCTGGCCTTTTTATGAACTTGCTCTGTTGAAAAGATCGGCTAGCGTGTCACTGCAAGGCGCCTGCCCGGACCAAGCAGGAAGAAAGCAATCTCTAAATTGGCAGGAGATCGGCTGTCCTGGCGTCAGGTCAGTTCGGCGGTTGTGCTGCCCTACAAGGACACTGAGGGTAAGATTTCGACTTCTTGCAACAGAGTATCTTAAATCATTATAACGTTAAACTTGCTTTTTCTCTCAAAACGGTATAATTCGTTTTATGACGCCTTTTTACACCCGCACTGGAGATAATGGCTATACCGGTCTCCTTGGAGAGGGACGTTTCCCAAAATTTCATCCCCGTCTTGAAGCGCTCGGCGACTTGGATGAGGCCTCAGCAGCCCTCGGATTGGCGCGAGCGTTGACAGAATCTGAGTCGACACGTGAGGCGCTCGCCCAAATTCAGCGCGACCTGTATGCCCTGATGACCGAGGTGGCCGCAACCCCTGAACAGGCCGCCCGCTTTCGCACCCTAGACCCAACGCGTTTGGAGTGGTTAGAAGCACAGGCGCAAGCCTTGGAGGCCGAGGTGATCCCGCCGAGGGAATTCATCCTGCCAGGCGATACGGTAGCAGGCGCTGCTTTTGCTTTGGCGCGCACAATCGTCCGACGTGCCGAGCGTCGGGTGGTCGCTTTGGTTCAAAATGGAGAACTCACCAATCCAATGCTGATAGCTTACCTTAACCGTCTGTCCTCTGTATGCTTCCTCTTCGAACTAAGTGAAAATCAACGAGCAGGGAAGCAGACCTCATTAGCGAAACCATGACCGGGACCTTGATCAACATCGCTACCGTCCTAGTGGGCGGTATCTTGGGACTCCTTCTTGGGGCGCGTGTCCCCCAACGTTTGAAGCAAACCATCACAGCTGGTTTGGGATTGTTTACTGCTGCGATGGGTATCAAGATGTTTATCCAGACAGGCAACCCCATCGTTGTATTAGGAAGCTTGCTCTTGGGCGGCCTGCTAGGAGAATGGTGGCAAATCGAAGCTGGGTTGCAAGCCTTGGGACGTCGACTGGAACAGCGTTTCAATCGCCAGGGAGACACCAACCGCTTTGTACAGGGTTTTCTAACCGCCTCGTTGCTGTTTTGCGTTGGCCCGATGACTATCCTCGGCTCCATTCAAGATGGGTTGACCGGGAATTATGAATTATTGGCGATTAAGGCCGTCCTAGATGGATTTGCCGCCCTCGCTTT
>JANWWB010000320.1 GCA_025056515.1 Anaerolineales bacterium | reverse complement strand
CGAATTCGCGAAAATGCAAATATCTTACGTCGCCTGGATTTTGAGACGTTAGTTAATCACTCGATCGTCCAGACACTTCAACGTTCCATCAACACCCAATTGATGACGGTTGAATTCCTGTTGCTGGCGCTGGCCTTGATGGGCGGTGTTACTTTGCAAGAATTCTCTGTGATCCTTCTCATTGGTTTACTGAGCGGCACCTACTCCTCGATTTTCATTGCTGCGCCGATCTTAGTCTTATGGGAAAACCAGGAATGGCGGAAATGGTTCCGCCGAAAAGCACAACCGGCCTAAAAGACACCTAACTCAACGTTATACCCCCTTGCCCACAGCTGTGCTAACCGGTGACAAACGCTCATCTGATTCTTGGAACACTCTCTAAAACTTGTTCTGTTGCAAGGAGTCAAACCCTCATGTTTGAGTGTCTTTGCGATGCAGCGTAGCCGCCGAAGCAATCTCCTGGCAATCCAGGAAACTTCTTCCCTCACGCTTCGCTCGAGGCAGGCGCTGCGCTCGCAGTGACACAATAACCGATACTTGCAACCGTGCATCTAAAACTCGCTTTCCTTCCCTTCAAGGAGGCGCTATGGAGTACAACCCATGGCTTTCTATTGCCACCGCCACCCTCGAAATCGGAGCTGGAATCTGGACCTTGCGAGGGGCAGGGAGAAAAACGATCCTGCACGCTACTGCTGCCATTCTGTTCCTGCTAGCCGGCTATCAAATCATCGAAGCCGTGCTCTGTACTGGCTTGCTGACCGTTAGTGAGTCTCTTTTAGGCCGCTTGGCGTTTGTTGTAGTTGCTTGGTTGCCGCCAACCGGTCTACTCTTACTGGCTCGGCTATCTCCCTGGCAGAAATCCTTCTTGCGAGGATACGCCTATGCCATGTACCTCGTCTGCGCTGCGCTTGTCTTAGGCATTGTCCTGGATCCGAATTTTGTCACAGCTTCGGTCTGTCTGGTTGTCTTTGCCCGTTACACCAACCCGACCCCACTTTACCAAGCCTATGGGTTGTTCTATCAAAGCAGCTTGTTCGGCCTGCTGATTTTCTCAGCACTTGCAACGATTGCCGCTGAGGACCGCTCTTCTCGCCGGCTCCTCGGTCAACTGTTGCTCGGTTCAATCTCGTTCATCTTCCCTTCGATGGTCGTTGTCAGCGCCTTTCCCATCGCTGAAGATGCCCTGCCTTCGATTATGTGTCATTTCGCCCTGTTCCTGGCCTTTTTCCTCATCAAGCTCGTTGCAGTTGAACGAGAGTCAATCCAAAAGGAGACCTCCGACACCTTACCCGAAGCTCTTTCTTGGAGAATAACCGTCTAAAGGCGCATTTTTCGTCCAATTATGGTAGACTCGCACATAGATGCTCGATCTATTATTTACAAGCTTTTGACATTTCCTCTCAAAGACTCATAATCCTGAACCACACATACAGCCATTTTTCTGCCCTGCAACGAACTCATCCTAAGAAAAGGAGTCCCTATGAACGTCGGTCGTCGCTTCTCTTCCCCTGTTATCACTGTCTCCCCGGATATGCCGGTTCCCGAAGCCTTGGCACTGATGCAGCGTGAAAAAATCCGCCATGCCCCGGTAGTCAAAAAAGGCAAAATGGTGGGAATTGTCACCAAAAATGACCTGATGAATGCTTCGCCTTCTAAAGCGACTACCTTGAGCGTTTGGGAGGTCAACTACCTGCTAAACAAAATCAAAGTGGAAGACGTGATGACACACAATGTCATCACCGTTACCGAAGATACACCCATCGAAGAAGCCGCCCGCATCATGGCCGACAACAAAATCAGCTGCTTGCCGGTTATGCGTGGCGAGGAACTGGCCGGAATTATCACCGAATCAGATATCTTCAAACTTTTCCTGGAGCTGCTCGGGGCACGTGAGAAAGGTGTTCGTATTACCGTAGAGGTCAGCGACCGCCCCGGGACTCTGGCACAGATTACCCAAGCAATTTACGAGGCTGGAGGTAATATCATTGCCTTGGGCGCTTTTGCAGGCGAGACAGTTTCTACCTCATTTGTGACCATCAAAGTCGAAAACATTGAAAAAGAGTCCCTGCGCAAAATCATTGAGCCGCTGGTCGTACGCGTCACCGACCTGCGTGTGATGTGACTGAGGCCTTGGCCTCAAGCAAACTCCCCCTTTCTGTTGAGCGCAGAAAGGGGGAGAGGCGCATTGTTGATCAATAACGCCTGGTTGCCTTCGATGAGCTAACGGCTACTTATCTCTCTCTTAATCCACTTCCCCATGTTTGAATTTAGCATAACTGCCCGCGCCGGACGCGCGCGCTGTGGAATCTTCCGTACTCCACACGGCGACTTGCTCACGCCGGTCTTTGCTCCGGTCGGTACGCAAGCAACCGTCAAGGCTCTCACGCCGACCCAACTTGTAGAGATCGGCACGACGCTCGTACTGGCCAATACGTATCATCTCTATCTACGCCCTGGTGATGAACTGATTCGAGATTTGGGCGGCTTGCATCACTTCATGCAATGGCATGGTCCACTTCTGACCGATTCGGGCGGCTTTCAGGTCTTCTCCTTGGCTGACAACCGTAAAATTGACAATGAAGGAGTAACCTTTAAGAGCCATATTGATGGCTCACTGCACCGCTTCACCCCTGAAAAATCCATCCAGATTCAGGAAAACTTAGGAGCAGATATCATCATGGCCTTCGATGAATGCGCCGATCCAACCGACCGCTCTTATACCCGAATCGCGATGGAACGCACCCATCGCTGGGCTGAGCGTTCACTACGCGCACACACCCGATCTGATCAAGCCCTGTTTGGTATCGTCCAAGGTGGAATCGACCCTGAGTTGCGCGCCGAATCTGCCCGTTTCATCGCCTCGCTTGGGACTCCAGGCATTGCTATCGGAGGGCTATCGGTTGGCGAGACAAAAGAAGAGATGTATGCTACCCTGGATGTGGTCATGCCTCTCTTGCCTGAAGACCGACCGCGTTACCTGATGGGTGTAGGAACTCCTGAAGACCTGATCGAAGGCGTCCGACGCGGCGTAGATATGTTTGATTGCGTTTTACCCACGCGACTTGCGCGTCACCACGCCGCTTTCTCGCCAGAAGGGCGCTTGAACTTGATGAATGCCGTTTACGCTCGCGACGAGCGCCCGATTGACGCAACATGCGATTGTTATACGTGCCGCACGTTTAGCCGTGCTTATCTGCGTCACCTGATTATGGCCAAAGAACTTGTAGCCGGGACTCTTCTCTCCATCCATAACGTGCGCGCTCTCATCCGCCTGATGGAGGCGATGCGCGCCGCGATTCAAGACGGCTCGTTCGAAGCACAAGTCCCTCGCTGGTTAGAACAATGGCAAGGAAATGCAAAACGACACGCAAGCACTCCTTGGCGAAATCAGGTGTAAAATTTCGAAAACGCTCTCCAGGAGTTTGCACCACTGTCTGTCATAAACAATCCTATCGGGGTGATCTTCCGGAATCACGGGAAAAACACATCCGCGAGGATGCTTTAATCTGGAGCAAGCGCACCATAGCTTCTGGAATGACGCTCAATCAAGTAAAGGAAGGCAAAATCGGACGTTTTCGCATCTTGGTGAGACGGTGTAGACGCCCATACCATCTCTTGCTACTCGAGGAGACTGCTCCCCCCAAGCTTCGCTCGGGGTAGGCGCTGTGCTCGCAATGACGCAACCGTCCATGTTTGCGAAAGAGCAAACGGTTCTTGTTTTCAAGGATTATTTCACACCCAAGTCTCTTATGTCTCCCCTCTTCGCGTTTCTCCTTGGCTTCCTTCAGGGTCTAACCGAATTCGTTCCTGTCTCTTCCACAGCACATCTTTTGCTTGGACAACACCTCTTCGGCCTTCCGGCTGATGAGGCAATGTTCTCTTTTGTCGTCATCGTCCAACTTGGCACGCTTGTATCGCTGTTTGCGTTTTACTGGAAAGACCTACGACAAATTGTCCAGGCAACTACCCATAGCATTCCCGCAATATTTCAGCGGATACAAGGAGCACCCACTCCCTTCTTTGACCTGAACGCTCGTCTCGGCTGGCTTCTTTTACTAGCCACCTTACCTGCTTTGCTGGCGGGTTATTTGCTCAAAGACATCATCGAAGCACTGTTTCGCCTACCTTTGCTAGAGGCAGCCATTCGTTTATTCACTGCTGCCTTGCTGATGGAATTGGCCGAACGATTCGGCAAGCGCCAAAGGACCCTGGAAACACTAACCTGGGTAGACGCACTGGTTATTGGAGGATTTCAAGTGCTCTCGGTCTTTCCAGGTGCGTCCCGCTCCGGCACAACCATCAGCGGTGGAATGTTACGCGGCCTCGACCGGCCTGCAGCGGCACGCTTTGCGTTTCTACTTTCTACACCGGTCATGTTGACAGCCGGTATCTACGAAATGCTTGATGTCCTACAAATGCCGAACTTAGGCGATTTTCTTCTCCCCCTCAGCATCGGCTTTCTAACAGCGGCTGTTTCCGGTTGGTTAGCTATCAAATGGCTGCTGAACTTTCTCAATCAACATTCGCTTCACACCTTTGCAATCTATTGCTCTGTGCTAGGCCTGATCGTCCTTTTGATTCAAGTCGTTTGAAGCCTCCATGCCAATCAAATTGCTCTCCCGAACTTTTTTCCTGTTAGGGATTGGTCTTCTGCTTGCTGCTTGCATCTCTGACTCCCCAACGCCTGAGACAAGCCTCTTATATGTTCAACATACTTTTGCTGTTCATCCCTGGTTGGAAGCCGTACAATCCTGCGCCGGAGAGAGGCCGGTTATCTTTGAGCAACGAGCTGCCAATTTTCTCAACCCGGATGAAACGGTTGCTTTTGCTATACGAATAGGAGAACCGACTCCTCTACTCTTCCTAGCCTACGACATTGCCCGTGAAGACGTGGTTGTCATTCTACATCCGGACAATCCAACACACGCCCTAACCCGTGAACAGGTGCGCGCCCTCTTCAGCGGCTCCATCACGAATTGGAAAGAAGTCGGTGGCACGGATGCGCCCGTGCATGTCTGGATCTTTCCCCCAGGAGAAGATGTCCAACAAGTCTTTACAACCGCCCTGGAAGGAATACGAATAACCACCTTTGCCCGTTTGGCCGCAAAGCCAGAAACTATGCTTCAAGCCATCGCCGAAGACCCTCACGCCATTGGCTTAATCACGCGGCGTCTGTTGGATAAACGGGTACGAGCTACCTTCACGATTGTTTCGGCCCCAGTGCTGCTCATGACCTCTACCGAATCGCCGGCGGCGGAACTAGCAGGTTGCCTCCGTGAATAGCCTGTTCCAAAGCAAAAGCTGCCTGTAAGAGCTTTGCCTCGGCCCAAGGTGCAGCAACCAGTTGAATACCAAACGGAAGACCATCCACCAATCCCCCCGGTAGCGAGATAGCCGGCAAGCCGGTCAAATTGAACGGCGCAGTGAAACGAGTAAACAAAGGCGCCGCCTGAAGTGGGGGTATCGTCTCCATGAGGGGAGCAACAACGGGCGTTGTCGGCAACAACAAGATGTGATATGTCTCAAAAAACTGCTCAAAGCGACGGCGCGCCTCGGCCTGCACTCGGCGCGCTTGGGCATACTTGCTTGCCAGAAGAGAAGCGCCAGTATATAACCTTATGCGCACATCCTCCCCGAACCAAGTTGGATGGTCCGCGAGATGAGAGTTGTGAAAAGCGGCGGCATCTGCCTGTGTTATCAGCGCATTCGCCTGTGCCAACTCTTGAAGCCAAGAAAGATCTTGCTTTTCTACCACCGCTCCCATCCTGCGGAAGAGGTTCGCCGCCCTCTCCAATTCTTTCAAGATTTGCGCTGCCGTCGCTCCTTCAATATATTCGCCTGTCGCCTGACAAATCCGCCAGCCATAGACACCGACCTTAAGTCCAGACAGATAATTATCAACCGTCAGATTAACTGAACTCGGGTCTTGAGGGTCGTAGGCTGCTAAAATCTGGAGCAAGAGGGCAGCGTCTTCCACCGTACGCGTCAGGATACCGACATGATCGAGATTCCAAGAAAGAGGGATGACACCGCGCTTGCTGATTCGTCCGAAAGTCGGCTTAAGACCGACCACACCACAGAAAGAAGCAGGAATACGAACACTACCGCCGGTATCGGTTCCCAAAGCAGCTAAAGCCATGCCAGTTGCAATCGCCACAGCCGAGCCAGACGAAGAACCGCCAGGGATGCGATTTATATCCCAAGGATTGCGCGCCGGACCGAAATGAGGGTTGTCTCCGGTAA
>JANWWB010000312.1 GCA_025056515.1 Anaerolineales bacterium | reverse complement strand
ATGCGTATGGCATCCGGGTCGATGTTGCGGCGCGCCAGGCGGTGCAAGAGGTCGGGATAGGGTTGATACGCGGGGAGGGAGAAGTGTTTGCCCCAAGCGGGCGGATTGGGAGTGCATGAGCATCTCCAAAACAAGCGCAGGCGGTTGTCCCAGCCGCCTGCGTGGGCTTTTTGATGGGGATTGTGGTTGCAACGGCCCAAGAGTTGGGTGGTGTTATCTGAGCATTCGGTCTTGTCCGTGGGCGATCTGAAACAACAACTTATTGCTCTGGTGCAAAGCCCGGAAAACTCAAAATGCATCTGTTGTTATGAGCTTTCGAAGATAAAGTAACAACAGGTCGTTTTTCTCCCCCGATTTCTACGACGTATGATGAACGCAGGACGGCAGCTTAACTGCCGTCCTGATCTCTAAAACAACTGTTTAGGGCAGAGTGTATGTGACAATCAGCGCCGGATTATTCAAAACACCGCCTGATGGGTTATACAAGAGAGCGTCTATGGTAGCATCGCCATCAGTAAAGTTGACAAATTGGAAACGTACCTTGAAGCGTCCGGTTCCGAGTTTGGACTGCAGTGAGGTTTTTAGTAGGGGCGAAGGCTCTACATTGTTGAGAGCTGCCTCCGAACCCCAATCCTCAAGATTACCTCCCGGGACGTATGCGACGTAATCGGTGGCATCCAATGCTCCGTAATCTTGATAATATACGTTCAACACGCCTAGCCCGGTAAAGGGTTCGCCATTCTTGGTGTAATTACGCATGTCGAGTTTGGCTTCTGTGATGATCGCGTTATTCGGGATGGATGAGATATCGTAAGAAAGGAAAAGTTGCACCGCAACATTTGTCAAACCATCTCCGACTCCAATCAAAGGAGTCGCACCCACAAGGCCGACGAATCCCTCGCCATTGACAATCCCACTCTCACTGGAGATTGGTTTTAAGGTTAAAGTTTGTGCGACTTTGATTTTGACGATCCAGGGTGAATTATTCGGAGCTAGCCCAAAGACCACGCCACTTGGGTCGCGGAAGCGCCAGTAGCCGGTGTAGGTTCCTGGGGTGGAAGGCGCGGTCAGGGTCACGCTAACATCGACAGTCTGTCCCGGAGCGACTGTGCCGCTGGTCAATGGTTGCGCATAACCAGCGG
This sequence comes from Anaerolineales bacterium, assembly GCA_025056515.1. GTDB lineage: Bacteria > Chloroflexota > Anaerolineae > Anaerolineales > Villigracilaceae > UBA877. Next base: position 3,197 of record JANWWB010000312.1, on the reverse strand, counting down.
AGACGCCCATCCCATCGCCTTTATCAAAGATGAGTTGGTAAGAAGAGTTCCAAGTGCAGCTACCGATGTTGGTCAAACGCCAGGTTTTCACGAAAACTTGTCCGGGCGCCATTATCGTGTTGTCGGGAACTGTGACGTCAATTGTTGCGTTGCTCCAGCCAACTGCCAAACAGGGAATAGGGGTATTGGTAGGTGGCGTAATCGGTGTATTAGTCGGTATAGGAGTGTTAGTAGGTGTGAGCGTGGGTGGAATATTGGGCGTTGGCGAAGCCTTCAAAGCTGCCAAGGTAAGTTGGGCGGCAACCGTTTGAGCCATTTGCGTAAAAGCCGCATCAGGACCAGAAGGGGTAACAGGGACATTTGTAGGTAGGTTACAGGCTGCCAGGATAAGCAGAAGAAAAGCTACGAAAAAAAGCGTTTTTCTCATCTCCTTCTCCTTCCCAAATATGGGTATTTACCGGGTCTTTATTTACCGCAGTGAACATAACTCCGCTTCTTCTTCGGAAAATGAGCGTTCACCGAACAAGCGAAGATGGTATCAGACACATGAATCTGTCTTGTGGTGAAAGGTAGATGCTTACAGGAATTGCTTAACAGTCTAGCCTGAAAGTAAAGAAAAAGCAATGGGAAAGATGTAGGAAAATCCGTGTTCGAAAGTTTGAGCTGTTTTAAGTTACATACAGGCAGTGATTCCCAAACTGATTCGAGAGGGTCGCGAAGATTGTCTCTTATGCCACGACCGGAAAGGCAATCGAGAGAGAAGATCTCGCGGAATGATTAATCTGTAAACCCACTCAGGAAAGTCGAACGTGAACCAAGATCATCGCGTTTCTTGACATCATTCTCTACCCTTGTCCTAAGCCTCGCCTTATGGGCAAAAGTCACTATCGGCGTGAACATGGCAAAACACTGGGAATTTCTTCCCTATCTCGATAAGAGCAGGAGTGGGCGAAGCAAAATGGTTACAACCATAAGTTTAGAATAACTGCACATACAGGCGTGGCCGAGCAGTTTGCAACGGTATATCACCTGATTTATAATTGTCAGACATTTGATTGGAAAAATCCTAAGGAGATGCTATGCGGGCAGTTGATGTGATTATCAAAAAGCGGGATAAACAAGAACTAACGCGTGAGGAAATCGAATTCCTTATTCAAGGCTTCACACGCGGGGACATACCTGATTATCAAATGGCAGCCTGGGCAATGGCTGTTTTGCTCAACGGAATGACGCCGCGCGAGACGACGGACTTGACCCTCGCAATGGCGTATTCTGGTTCTGTCTTGGATTTGTCGGATGTGGTTGAATTGGCAGTAGATAAACATTCGTCTGGTGGTGTTGGAGATAAGACGTCTCTGGTCGTTTTACCGATTGTGGCGGCCTGCGACTTGCCAATCGGCAAAATGTCTGGGCGCGGTCTGGGATTCAGCGGAGGGACGCTGGATAAGATGGAATCGATTCCAGGCTATCGCTGTGACCTGACTACCCAGGAGTTTAAGCGTCAATTGAAAGAAATCGGGATAGTTTTGACCGGTCAGAGTCTGGATCTTGCTCCGGCAGACGGCAAACTATACGCTCTGCGAGATGTGACCGGAACGGTAGCATCCATTCCCCTGATTGCTTCCTCGATTATGTCGAAGAAGATTGCCGCCGGGGCGCAGGCGATTGTGCTCGATGTTAAGGTCGGTCTGGGGGCGTTTATGCAAACCCTCGAAGAGGCGCGTACCTTGGCACAACTTATGATGGAGATTGGTCGTTTGGCTGAACGCGAAACCGTAGCCGTTCTTTCGGATATGAATCAGCCGCTTGGTTACGCTGTGGGCAATGCTCTTGAAGTTCGAGAAGCGATTGAAACGTTGCATGGCGGTGGCCCAGAGGATTTCCGTGAGCATTGTTTGCACATTGCTGCTCACCTTTTGGTGCTTGGACGACGCGCTTCAAATCTGCAAGAAGGACGTCGTTTGGCCGAGCAGACTCTCCGCTCCGGCGCGGCTTTTGCGAAGTTTCGCACCTTGGTACGTGCTCAAGGTGGAGATGTCTCTTATGTGGATCAACCAGAAAAACTCCCCGCGGCAAAATGGGTGGAGGTTGTTCCATCTACGCGCAGCGGTTATCTCAGCCAAGTTCATGCTCGTCTCTTTGGGGAAGGGGTGGTTCTCCTGGGAGGAGGACGGTCGAAAAAAGGTGACCCGATCGATCACGCTGTTGGCTTTGTGGTTCACGTCAAGGTTGGTGATTTTGTTGAGAAGGGACAACCTCTCTACACGATTTATGCCAATGATTTAACACGCTTGGCTGAGGCTAAATCCCATGTCCAAGCAGCGTTTAAGTGGAGTGAGAGCCAGGTTGCACCTCTCCCACTTTTTTATAGTTAGACACAAACCTCTTGTGTATCACGTTGTTCTGAAGATGAGGACAAGACGATCCCACTCGCTTTAGGCGTGAGCCAGGACAAATCCTTGTGAGAACTGAGAGTCGTTTTTTTCTTATCGCAGATGATTTGGATTGGCTATGTGTCCAAAGAAGACCATAACCGGCAGCCCTGAAGCGCAATCTCGACTTATGTCCTAACCTGAACACCTATCGCTTGGGTGCCTCCTTGCCAGGTCAAGTTTCGAGGCTCTCCGATAGACTATCTCTGTGGTGGACAAAAGTAGATATCTGAACCTCATGATTGCATAATTGACAGGTTTGGTGCATAATAAAGCCAGGAGTTTGCTATGGCCAAGATATCTCTACGCGCCTATAATCGAGAAATTGAAGAAATGATTGACAGTGGGCAGTTGGAAGAAGCGATTGCGCACTGCCATCATATTCTCAAAACTTACTCGATGCATATTGAAACGTATCGCCTTTTAGGCAAAGCATTCCTTGAGGGACGTCGTTATGCGGATGCTGCTGATGTCTTTTTGCGAGTCCTGAATGCAGTTCCTGATGATTTTGTTGCTCATGTTGGAATGAGTATCATCCGCTATGATGAAAGGAAGCTTGATGAGGCAATCTGGCACATGGAACGCGCTTTTCAAATCCAGCCTTCTAATCCGGCTATTCAGGAAGAGTTGCGTCGTCTCTATAAAGAGCGCGATAACATTGAACCCCCGCGCATCCGCCTAACGCGCGATGCACTGGCTAACATGTACGAACAAGGCGAATTGTATAACCAGGCTATTGCCGAGGCGCGTGCGATCTTGGCCGAT
>JANWWB010000240.1 GCA_025056515.1 Anaerolineales bacterium | reverse complement strand
CATCTTGATTATCCCTGGCTTGATTGTCGGCGCTGGCATTACGGCTTGGATCGTTCGCCGTGCCAAAGGATAAAAACATATGAAGACATCTAACTGGATCCTCCTCATCCTTTTTGCCCTGGCAGTGGGCACCTATTTCTTAGTGAAGCATACGCAGGCTAATAAGCCTTCCGAGGCTACCCCAACACCGTCTGCGTTCTACCTCATTCAAGAAAATGATACAGTGCTCAAGAAGTTCCGCTTGCAAGGCGCAGATGGACGGGTGCTCGAACTAGAACGTAATCAGGACGGTTTTTGGCAAATCTTGCAGCCGGAACGCGCCGAGGCTGAACAATGGAAAGTCAGTGCCATGGAGTCTCAGCTTGGTTCTCTGATGGTCAATACGCAATTAGGCAATGTTGCAAACTTCGGCGATTTTGGCCTAGATGCTCCGACTTATCTGTTGCATTTAGAGTACTATAATGGCGTCAAACACAAAATCGAGGTCGGAAAGCTGACACCCACCAAAAGCGGTTACTATGTCCGTTTGGATGATGGCGGTGTTTATGTCATCCCTCAATACAGCTTGGACCCGATTCTAGAGTTATTAGATAACCCGCCATATCAACCTACTCCTACCCCAACACCTTAAGCGAATCGTTTGGAAAGTAAGTGACGAGCGGTATTGCTTTTTAACCCAAAAAAGAGTATTCTGAAATTAAACCATTCCCAACGAGGATAGAGATTGTATGGAGAACTCACTACTCATTGAGGAGGAAGAAGAATATTCTCCGATTGCCCGTCTGATTGAATTAGGACGACAAAAATCTTACGTAACCCTTGATGATATTCTCCATTTCTTCCCCGAAGCAGAGCAAGACGTTGAGCAGCTTGAAGAAGCATTTGCGGCTCTCTTAAGCGCAGGTATTCCTTTTATTGAAGAACCTAGTACGACCGAACCGTCTGAAGACGAATTAGAAGCGGTTGCGGAAAAAGAAGTTGAAGCAGATTTATCGCTCGATGATTATCTGGCAAATATCGACACTGATGATACGATTGGTTTGTATCTGAAGGAAGTGAGTCGCGTCCCGCTGCTCACGGCCGAGGAAGAAGTGGAATTGGCGCAGCGTATTGAGCGCGGCCGCCTGGCGCGCGAAGAGCTGGCGCGCGGTAATGTCAGTCAGAAACGACGCGCCGAATTGCGCAAGCTGATTGAAGATGGCTGGGCAGCTCGTGAGCACCTTATCACTGCGAACTCGCGTCTGGTGATTTCGGTCGCCAAGAAATATATGGGACGCGGTGTGCCTTTCTTGGACTTGATTCAGGAAGGGAATATTGGCCTGATTCGCGCTACCAAGAAGTTCGACTATCGCCGCGGCCACAAATTCAGCACCTACGCCACCTGGTGGATACGTCAAGCGGTTACGCGCGCCATCGCCGACCAAGGACGCACGATTCGCGTCCCCGTTCACATGGGCGATCAAATCAACAAACTACTGCGCGTCCAACATCAGTTGACCCAACGCCTAGGCCGCGAACCAACTGTGGAAGAATTGGCTGATGCGTTGGAAGTTCCGCCAAAGAAGGTCGAGAACATGATTCAAGTGGCGCGCCGTCCACTCTCGCTGGAGACACCCACCGATGACGAAGAAGACTCGGTGCTAGGCGACTTTATCGAAGATGATGAAACCGCCCCGCCGGACGATACCGCTACCTATAACCTGTTGCGTGAGCATCTCAACGAGGTGCTGAACACGCTTCCTCCGCGTGAGGTTCGCATTCTGCAGCTACGCTACGGTTTGCTCGATGGACAGGCCTATACGCTCGAAGAGGTCGGTCGTAAGATGGGCGTGACACGTGAGCGCGTTCGACAGATTGAAGCGCAAGCGCTCAGCCGCTTACGGCAGCCCTCCATCCGCAGGAAACTGCGCGATTACCTAGGCGAGTAGAGATTGATTAATCCAAGCCACCAAGACATGGAGCCTCCAAGAGAAAAACGCAAGCACGATGACCTCGTGTTCTTGGTGGTTGATTCTTTTTAATGTGGTTCCCCTAACCCTTTTTCATGGCTTGGCGTTCCGATAGATCCGCCAAAATTCTTCCAAAAACGCTTCCGCCGTTTGAGGATGATGCAAAATCACCACATTTTCATCGTTGCGCTTTTCGGCGCTGATGGTAAAGTTGTACGAACCAGTCACCACGATTGTTTCGTCCAGAATAATGACTTTGTGATGCATTAAGGCATCGCTCCCTTCCAGACGGACATCCAAGAAAGCTTGTTTGAACGCATCGTATTCTGTGCCCTGATTGCTTTGCACCTGTTCTTCTTCCATCACCCCTGCGACTGTCAGACCGTTGCGAGCCTGTTCCCGAATGGCTTCGCCGATTTCATCGGAGGTAAACGAATAGGCCAGAAAGTAAATGCTTCGCTCTGCCGACCGAATCAGCTCCAAAATCCGTGCGGCGACGCCATCGTCTGGGGAAAAATAGATTTCCACCACCGAATCGTTTAGAACCAGCCTGGGATGGGGCGTGGAAGCTTTCACCCACTCGCCGAAAAGGTCTTCGACGAACATTTCCTCGAATTCGGTAAGATAGTTCTGAGCTATTTCCGGCGAGCGGACTTGAATAAGGTTGTTATACGAGTGATAGGCGCTGCTAACGGTCAAATTCATCGAACCGGTCCAGACCTCGCGTCGATCAAGGATGACGAACTTGTTGTGCATGAGCCCCTCGCGCCGATCGCCGAGCACCGGAATCCCAGCTTCGATGAGGGACCGTACTTCGGGGACATCCATGTTATCGCTTTCTATCACCACGCGTACAACGACCCCGCGCCGATGGGCTTGGATTAAAGCATCTCGGATTGACCAGAGATTCAGGCTATAAACCGCTACATCTACGCTCAACCGAGCCGAATCGATAGCCTTGGCTAAAGCCTCATCTGGTCCACCTTGGTACTGTTGCGAATAGGGAGAGAACGGGTCGCTGAAATAAATGGTCCAGGCCTCTTGCGAGGCAGGTGTGGTTGCCACCCACGACTCGGCAGCTGTGTCTGTCGAACCAATCGGTATGGCGTCATCGCAGGAGGTCAGAAGCAGGAGAATCGAGCAAGCGAGAACGCAGAGACGAAAGACAAACATTGTGCTCTCCTTAAGACTACTAGCCTTGATGCTAAGGTGCGCAGATTGCGCATATGGTTGCAGAAAAGCATGTCACTCTGTTGTGCTGCGGACGTCTGCCATGAGTTTTTTCTGAGATCGTTCGAGATTTTTCGCAATCGCATCCGGAAGCGAGTATAATCCAAACTCGTGTCGGAATCTCCATCATCTCTTTCCGCTCAACCGGTCCGACTGACGCGCTCGGCCGGGGCAGTAATGGCAGCCTATTTGTTCGGGCAGTTCATCGGCCTGGCCGCTAAAATGATTATCGGCGGGACATTCGAAGCCCAGACTGCGCTGGATGCTTTCTACGCGGCCAATCGCCCTTCAGAGACGTTGGTGATGATTCTGGCGGGGGGAATTCTGGTTTCGTCCTTCGTGCCGGTTTTTGTTGACCTCCTGGTGCAGGAAAAGCGAGCGGCGGCCTGGAGATTGGCTTCAGCGACCTTCAACATCATTCTCCTCATAACAGGCAGTCTTGCCGTGCTAGCCGGAATTTTTGCCGAACCGTTGGTGCGCAGCATTTTAGGACGGGACTTTTCCCCTGAAAAACAAGCGTTGACGGTTGAACTCTTGCGGATTCAGCTGCCGTCGGTGGTGTTTTTCAGCCTGAGCGCCATTTTGGTTGGAACGCTGAATTCTCATCAGCAGTTTCTCATTCCAGCTCTTACCCCGGCCATGTATCAAATTGGCCAGATTTTTGGCGCTTTGGCCTTGGCGCCTCGCTTGGGCATTCATGGCCTGGCTTGGGGGGTGGTGATCGGTTCGGGATTGGCTGTTGGGATT
>JANWWB010000229.1 GCA_025056515.1 Anaerolineales bacterium | reverse complement strand
TCTCTCTGCCCCAGATTGGTCAGGCTTTGGGCGGGCGCGATCACACAACTGTTATGTATGCCTGTGAGAAGGTGGCGGATTTAATCGAACGAGATGAAAAGATTCGTCGTCAGGTGGTGCAGATGCGCAATATGCTTTATGGCACTTCGGCAGCCATGTAGTGCAGATGGAGACCAAAAAGCAACCAACCACCTTCAACGGGTGGTCATTGTTTGTGTAGGCATTGCTTGTCCTGTCTGCTTTATGACGGTGAATTGTGTCGGTGATAGCGCTACCAGCACCTGTTTTCATTTGCTAAAACTAGGATTGCTTGTGTAGAAACCAGCGGGTCAGAAAGTAGGCCGCGCTCATAACCAGAACAATCAACCCAAGGAAATAAATCTGTAAGCCCGGAATACCCGACTCGAAAATCGGCGAAGGCGGCGGATGCATGACGTAACCGGCTTGGCGTAGGGCAAACAGCAAAGCGGTGAAGAACAAAACATTCCCAAGCGAGGTCAACACAGGACGCCCTAAAAGCGCCAGCCCTACTTGTAGCAGGATGCCTGTTAAAGCAAACACGAATCCGACTCGGAAACGCGGTTCGGCCAGGAATAACCCGTTCCAGTTTGCCTGCATCGCCCATAAGGAAAGAGGCAAATATGTCACCCAAAAAATAATCCCAGAGCGGCCTAAAGCCTGTGACCAATCATGAAAACGCTTGCGACCGGACAAGATTCCCACCAAACCGCTGAACGCTGCAGAGGCCAGACATGCTTCTGCAGCCAACACCCAGGCTCCATGTAAATAGACAATGCGCACATTTGGCCCGAGGGTCTTTTCTTCAGGTCCAATAGCGGCTAGTCCGGCTACTACCACCAAGCATAAGAGAAACCAGAGAAATGGCGAACGCAACCCTTTCATGAAATCCAAACCATGACCTCCTGGATGATTTTCCATTGGCCCTCTACTTTTTCTAATAGGACATAGTAACCTGCGCCGGCTAGCCAATGCGACTGCGTGCCGATATAAACCAATGCCTGCGTATAGTCGCTGTTGAACCCGACGCGCGAGACCCTTGTTAGGCCAGGCGAGTTGGGATAACGCGTGTAGAACACATCCCAGCCACTTGTATTCAGGCCAAAAATTTGATTGATTTCCTCACGAGTCAGCAAAACATAGGGACGCCCCAGTTGCATATCGGGACGAAGAGGGTAGGTGGTGTCGTTACGCGCTTTGAAATTCTCAATCGTAGTCTCTTGTAGACTGGCCATACCTTCTTGGACATATGCCAACAAAGTGTTCAGGTCTTGAGGCATGGCGTGAGTTTCAGTCTCTGCTTGTATGACGTACATGCGCGGTTCGTTATAAGTCTGCTCAAAGAGAGCAGCGTAAACTGCCTCTTCTTCTGCCTGAACATCCGGCAAGGTGGGAGTAGGGGATACCGGCGAGGAGGCTCTGCAGGCTGTGAGGCCGATGAGAAAAAGCACAATCAAACCGGAAAAGGCAATGCGGCCGGGCATGTATGCCGTCTCTGTACTATTTCTTGGTCATCTGTTGCGCACCGAGTTGGTGCTGATTATACCAGGCAAAGAATAGCCCAGGTCACTTGTGAGCAACCGGGCATGTATGTCTGGATAGTCGTGGTAGAGAAAGGGTTGACGACTTTTTGCGATGAATGTGTGAGGTACCAGAAGTCGAGTGATATGGCTGCCTGGGCGGCGCCGAAACATGCTAACCGCGCGGTTGCTGTTGAGTAATACAATGGATATTCCCGCCGCCGAGTAAAATCTCCCGTGCCGGCACACCCACCACTTTACGTTCCGGTAACAACTCCTGCAAGGTCGCTAACGCTTGTGCATCATGAGGGTCATCGAAGGTGGGGACGATGGCTCCTCCATTGCAGAAATAGAAATTGATATACGAGGCGGCAAGTCGGTCGCCGGCCTGACGCGGTAATGTGCCTTCCACGGCGTCTACGCCCTCAGCCTCTTCGGCGGTGATATAGACGGGGTTGGGCTGATGAATCTTGTGGACCTTGAAACGCCGCCCGCGCGCATCGGTTTGCGACATCAGGAAATCGTAGGCCTCAGCCGAGCGTTCATATTGGGGGTCAGCTGTGTCATCCGTCCAAGTGAGGGCGATCTCTCCGGGGCGCAAGAAGCAAGCTAGATTGTCCACATGGCCGGTCGTCTCATCGTTGTATACTCCGCGCGGAATCCAGATGACTTTCTCTACGTTGAGGTAATCTTTGAGATAATTTTCGATTTGTTCTTGGGTCAGGTCTGGATTGCGGCCTGGACTGAGCAAACATTCGGCTGTGGTTAGGCATGTTCCTTCGCCGTCAACGTGAATTGAGCCGCCCTCCAGCACTAGGGGCGCTTGATAGCGGTCAAGTCGCTCAATTTCTAAGACCTTTTGGGGAACCATGTCGTCCAAATCCCAGGGGAAGTAGAGGCCGTTGTAGAGGCCACCCCAAGCGTTGAATTTCCAATCGATGCCGCGCACCATCCCGTGTCCGTTGATGACGAAGGTTGGGCCGCAATCGCGCATCCAGGAATCGTTATTCGAAATTTCCACCACGCGTATTTCGGGAGGAAGCATTTGGCGGGCATTCGCATATTGATTGTGATTGACACCCATCGTCACCGGTTCAAACTGGGCGATGGCGCGTGCGACCGCCACAAAGGCTTTTTGCGCCGGTTTGGCACCCAAGCGCCAGTTATCGGGACGCTGTGGCCAGAGCATCCATGTCCCGACGTGCGGGGCAAACTCGGCAGGCATGTAAAAACCATCAGCACGAGGAGTAGAGTCGAGAGTCAAAGACATAAAGGACCTCCAGAAGATTCGGAAAGCGGTTCCTTAGGATTGCTTTCTTCGCAAGAGCAGTTCGCCTGTCAGAATGGTAACAAGTATCCCGCCTAGTACGGGAAGGGCAAAGTTCGGCTCAAAGGGTTGACCTGGAACCCAAAAGAAGAAAACAATTGCCTGTAGGATGAAGAGTTCACAGATAACGGCAATCAGGAGTGCGATTGGCATGCCGCCCGGAATCTGGAAGGGACGCTGCACTTTTGTATCGGTTTGGCGTAATTTGAGAAAGGCCGGGAAGAGCGCTAAGTAGGGGAGCAAGAAGATGACGGATGAGAAGGCAAACAGGGTCCAGAAGAGTTCTTCGTTGGAGGTGGCAAGGAAGCCGTATAGGACCAAGACCCCGCTCGAGATGAGGCCGGTGATCAGGTAAGCGCCCACCGGAGTCTGGTTAACCGGATGTAATTTACCAAAGACGGGCGGCAGTTCGCCTTCTTCAGCCGCTTCGGCGGCTGTGCGGTTTGCTCCCATGGTCCAGGTGACCATATTCGCCAGAAAGGTATAGAGTGCCCCGACCCCCAAAATCGTTACGGCAACAGCGCCTAGCCCAGATTTACCCAAAATGGCTTCGAGCGTGTCGATGATGCCGGAGACCAGACCGAGTTGGTCGAGCGGCAGAGCCAGCAAGATGCCGATGGTTGCAAAGAGATAGAAGAAGGCAATCAATCCACCGGCAATCAAAATAGCCGAAACAAGGTCGCGGGTAGGGTTTTCCATTTCTTCCGCCGCTCCGGACATTAATTCAAAGCCCATAAAGTTATAGACAATGACCGGCAAGAAAGCCAAACCGGCGTTCCAACTGGGCAGCATGGCACGCAAAGATAGGTCGTTTGCCACGCCATTGCGTATAGCATAGAGGATGCCGCCTATGCCCAAGATGAGCATAAGGGCTGCTTTGATAAAAGCTCCAATGTTCGGTACCCACTTACTCGTTTCCAAGGTGATGACACCAATCCAGACGGTCAGCCATGTCATCAAGATCGCCATGCCGATTTGAAGCCAGAGCGGCATATCTGGCCAGAACAATTGGGCAAACATCCCGGCAAACAGAATGTACACAGAAGGCATCCAGAGTGCCACGTTAACCCAGTAGTACCATGTCGAGCGTGCGGCCCAACGACTTCCAAAGGCTCGTTTGATCCATACGTAAAGACCACCTTGTTCGGGATAGGTCGTACCTAGTTCGGCTGTGACCAGACCATACGGAACAAAAAACAGAAACAGGGTCAGAATCCACCAGGAAATGGTGGATGGACCGATAGCGGCAGAAGCTGCCAGTGTGTCAATCACGATAATGGCACAGACCGTGAAAAGCGTCATGTCGAGTGTTTTAAGGACTTTTTTGAAGGTCCTCTTGGAAGGTTGTGAAGGGAGCGTCATATCATTTTCTCCGGCAACAGACAGGGTTATCCCGGAGGCAGAAAGCGCCTCCGGGATGTTGCACGTAGACAGAAAGGGTTCAAACAGACAAGCTGTGCAGGAAGGCTTCAATCTTGCCCTTGTGATAGGCTTTGAGTTCCTCGGATGGACGTGGCAGACGATGATGGAGCAGATAGACCAGCAGGCCTTTCTCGGTATGCAGGCGGTTTTCGGACTGGTCAAAGATGATGGAACGTGGGTGGTCCATGACGTCATCGGTCGCTTCGACGCCGCGCGAGGCCGGTAAACAATGCATAAATTTGCAGTGCGAGGGGGCTTTCTGGAACAACTCCAGATTGACCTGATACCTAGGCATGAATGCAGCACGACGCTCCGGAATTTGATCTTCTTGACCAACCCACCACCACAGGTCAGTATAGATGAAATCGGCTTCACGCACGGCCTCAATGGGATCTTCGGTGATGGTCAAAGTCCCGCCGGATTCGCGGCAATTGGCTTCTGCCCAGGCAATCCACTCTGCTGGGGGCTGATATTTCTTCGGCGCAGCGTGGGTGAAATGCATCCCCAAGCGAGTGGTGATAAGCATTAGTGAAGAGAGGACATTCGTAGCATCGCCGATGAAGGTAACGTGCAAATCCTCCAAGCGCTTGCCGGGCGGCATGTGTTCCATCATGGTCAGCACGTCGCAGACGACTTGGGTGGGGTGGTTGTAATCGGTGAGGCCATTGATGACGGGCACTTCGGCATAGCGCGCTAACTCGGTCACCGTCTGGTGCTTGAGGGCTCGACAGAAGATAGCATCGCACATGCGCGAGAGGACTTTGGCCGTGTCGTGCATCGATTCGCGTACGCCCAGGTGAATCTCACCCGGCTTGAGGTACAGGGCGTGGCCGCCGAGTTCGGTCATGGCGACCTCAAAGGAAACGCGCGTACGGGTGGAGGGTTCTTCAAAAATCATAGCCAGCGAGGCGCCTTCCAACAGTTTGGGCGTACAGCCTTGCTTATCGGCGGCCTTGATCAGGCGCGTCAATTCGATGATGTCGAGCAGTTCTTGTTTGGTGAAATCTTGAGTATCAATGAAGTGTCGCAGTTGCATAAAAATACTCCTTACTTGAA
>JANWWB010000210.1 GCA_025056515.1 Anaerolineales bacterium | reverse complement strand
AGATTCGCCGCAAGATCGCCGAAAGTCCCTATTCCCGCTTTCCGGTCGGCGAAGACAGCCTCGACCGCCCGCTGGGAGTCGTCAAAGCCAAGGATGTTTTATTGGCGAATATCCGCAGCGGAAAAGACCTGGAAAAACTGGTTCGTCCCCCGATTTTCATCCCTGAAACCGCCTTTGGTTCGCGCGCTCTAGAAATGTTCCGCGAAACCCGGCATGATTTGATGCTGGTTGTGGATGAGTTCGGCGTGGTGCAAGGGCTCATCACCCTGGCCGACATCCTTGAAGAAATCGTCGGCGAGATGGAAGGCGAGCCACAAGCCACCCAACGTCAGGATGGCTCCTGGTTGCTGGATGGTATGCTCCCGAATGACGAATTCAAAGAGCTTTTCAATTTGCATCACCTGCCAGCCGAAGAAGAATATGAAACTCTGGGAGGCTTCATCATGACTTACCTGGGGCGCATCCCCCAAGCCTCAGAACACTTCGAATGGAACGGCTTGCGTTTTGAAGTTGTAGACATGGACGGCAACCGTATCGACAAAGTCTTAGTAAGTGTCCTGCCAAGCAAAGGAGAAGCGTAACAAGATTATATGATTGCCGAAAAAGGGGCATACAGTTCAGGCCAAGAGACTAGATATGCACCTGCTCATCAACCGCAGAAACCACCATACCCTTGGGGGCAAAACACAAGGCCTGGAACTGCAGATTGATTTCTCCTGCTGGAGAAAATATGCCTAAAACTCCTTATCCTTCCCGTCGTTCACCCGTGATGGGACGCCGCGGCATGGTTGCTTCCTCCCAGCCGCTGGCGACCGCCGCCGGGCTAGACATCCTCGCCAAAGGCGGCAATGCCGCCGACGCGTCAGTGGCTGTTGCCGCGGCGCTTAACGTCACCGAACCTACCTCCACCGGCATCGGCGGCGACATGTTCGCCCTCTACTACGAAGCGGCAACAGGGCAAATTACCGCCCTCAACGGCTCCGGCCGCGCCCCTGCTGCGTTGACTTTGGAACGCATCAAGAACGAAGGCCTTCTGCCTGGTCCCGAACTACCTCCATATCACCCTTACACCATCACAGTCCCTGGAGCCTGCGCCGGCTGGTGCGACCTGCTTGAGCGCCACGGGAGCCTCGATCTGTCAACCGTTTTGGCTCCCGCCATCCGCCTGGCCGAGGAGGGCTTCCCGGTCGCGCCGGTGACCGCTTACTTCTGGCAGCACGCCGCTGAGCGTCAGCTGAAGTCTGCGCTGAACGGTGTAGAATTGACCATTGAAGGCCGCGGCCCGAAGTCCGGCGAAATTTTTCGCAACCCCGGCCTAGCGCGCACCCTCAAGAAGGTGGCTCAAAGCGGCAAAAAGGCTTTCTACGAAGGCGAAATTGCCGAGGCCATCGTCTCAACCGTGCAAGAAGCCGGCGGTTGCCTGAGCCTGGACGATCTGGCCGCCCACACTTCCACTTGGGATACCCCTATCTCGACCTCCTACGGCGGCCTGCGCTTGTGGGAATGTCCGCCAAACGGACAAGGGATTACAGCACTCATTGCTATCAACCTCCTCGAGGGCTTCGATCTACCCATCGACCCGCTTCACCCCGACCGCTTGCATCTGGAAATCGAGGCGCTACGCTTGGCTTTTGCCGATGCGCGCCGGTACGTGGCCGACCCGCGCTATAGCGAGGGCACGGATGTTCTGGCGATATCAAAAGTCTATCCGGCGCTGCTTTCCAAATCCTACGCCGCCGAACGCCGCAGACTGATAGACCCGCGCAAAGCCACGCTGGACCAGCAGCATGGCGTCCCCCTTGCCGGTTCGGACACGGTCTATTTCTGCGTAGTAGACCAATGGGGCAACGCCTGCTCCTTCATCAATAGCAACTACATGGGCTTTGGGACGGGCATCGTCCCTAAGGGCTGGGGCTTTACGCTTCAAAATCGAGGTCACAACTTCAGCCTCGACCCAACACATCCTAACGTCCTCGCCCCGCGCAAGCGGCCCTATCACACCATCATCCCAGCGATGATCACGATTGACGGCAGAGCGTTGAACACAGACCAAAAGCCCATGCTCCAGAGTGAACACGCCGACGAACTTTTTGCCGCCTTTGGCGTGATGGGTGGATTTATGCAACCGCAAGGACATCTGCAAGTCTTCCTCGCCCTCGCCCAGGGTCTCGACCCGCAGTCTGCGCTTGACCTACCACGCTTCTGCATCGAAGGCGGGACAGCCGGAGGAGGGGTAGCGCTGGAGGAAGGAATCCCAATCGAAACGATAGCAAATTTGGCTGCGCGCGGCCATCCAGTTCGACACGTGAGCGGTTGGGAGCGGGCACTCTTCGGGCGCGGACAAATCATCGTACGCGACCCACAGACCGGTGTCTTGATCGGAGGCTCAGACCCGCGCGCCGATGGATGCGCCATGACTCTCCTGTGAGAAAGCATCCCCTTCATTGTGATAAGCCAGTCTGCTTCAAAGGTTTGATAGCTCGGCTCGCTATCCAAGCTATATGCTCTTTGTCATCTAGAAACATGACAAATAGCGCTTGAAGGAAACGTTCAAATCACTACAATTTCAGTAAACGTTTACCAATTTAGTAAGGATAACATGTTTCGCGTCAACCGCCAAACCGACTATGCCATTCGCGTGGTACTAGCGCTGGCCAAACAGCCTCCGGGCACGCGTCTCTCTTCTGCTGACATCGGCAAGGAGATGCTTATTCCGGCGGCCTTTTTATCGCGCATTGTAGCGCAATTGGCTCAAGCGCAAGTGGTACAAACCTTTCCCGGCCGAGATGGGGGACTCCAACTGGCACGCCCGCCGGAAGAGATTAGCCTACGAGAGATTGTCGATCTGATGGAGGGACCGCTCTTGCTTTCGGAATGCATGTTGGGGGAACAAGCCTGTCCCTTTGAACATCGCTGTCCGGTGCGAACGCGCTGGCAACGGTTGCAGGCGGTCATCTTGGAGGAGCTAGAAAAAACCAAATTCTCACACTTAGCACAGGAGGCAAACGCAATCCACTCCAACCCACTTCTTGCCACCATCATCTCACAATCCTAATTTCCAGGAGGAAACCCTATGGATGCCCTCATTCTCGCGCGTTGGCAATTTGCTATCACGACCATTTTCCATTTCTTCTTTGTCCCGCTTACGTTGGGACTCTCGATTTTCATCGCCATCCTAGAGACGAAATACGTCCGCAGCGGCGATGAACGCTTTAAGAAAATGGCCAAATTCTGGGGGACGATTTTCTTGATTAACTTCGCCATGGGCGTCGTGACCGGTATTGTGCAAGAATTCCAATTCGGCTTGAACTGGTCCGAATATGCCCGTTTCATGGGTGACATCTTCGGCGCGCCGCTGGCCATTGAAGCGCTGTTAGCCTTCTACTTGGAGTCGACCTTCATTGGCGTTTGGCTCTTCGGGTGGGAAAAGATTTCCAAAAAGGCTCATCTGGCTTCTGCCTGGTTGATGGCGCTTGGCGCAAACATTTCGGCGCTTTGGATCCTGATTGCTAATTCCTTCATGCAACATCCGGTCGGCTATGCTCTTGAGGGCGGACGAGCGGTGATGAAAAACTTCTTTGCCTTGCTGGGCAACCCGAACGTCTGGTATCAATTCCCTCACGTCTTGAGCGCGGGTGTGGCGATGGCTGGGTTTGTCGTCATGGCTTTTAGCGCTTGGCATATCCTGCGCAAGCAAGACGAAGCCATCTTCCGCACATCGTTCCGCTGGGCCGCGGTCTACGCGCTCATCGGCGCCGTTCTGGTCGGAGTCATCGGACACTTCCAGGGGCAGTTCTTGGTTGAGCACCAGCCTCTCAAGATGGCCGCTGCTGAAGCGCTCTGGGAGACCGAACAGCCAGCCGGTTTTGCAGTGATAGCCGGAATTGACGAACGGAGACAAACCAACACGTTTGAGCTGAAAATTCCGGGGATGTTGTCCTTCCTCTCCTACAACAACTTCACCGGAAAGGTGGAAGGAATCAAGGACCTGCAAGCAGCCGCCGAAGCGCAATACGGTCCAGGCAACTACATCCCGCCCGTGGCACTTAATTTCTGGTCTTTCCGCATCATGGTCGGAGCCGGTCTGGCAATGGTCGTCCTAGCCCTGTTGGCCGTCTTGTGGAGCCATGGCAAGCAGGAAATTGCCAACAAGAAAGGCTTCCTGAAAGTCATTCAGTGGGCACCCATCTTGCCCTATCTAGCCGGCACTTTTGGCTGGGTCATGGCCGAGACCGGTCGCTGGCCATGGATTGTCTTCGGTCTGCAAAAAATCGAAGACGCTATTTCGCCAAACGTTCCGGCCTGGAATATAGCTTTCTCGCTCGTCGCTCTGGGCGTTCTCTATGGTGTCCTTTCCATCGTGGCTGTCAATCTAGCCCTGAAATACGGCACCTCGGCTATCCAATCGCAAGAGCCGGCACCGGCAGTCGCAGACTAATCGAGGAGGACAACTATGGTACTGCAAACCATCTGGTTTATCCTGGTTACGATTTTGTTCATCGGTTTTTTCTTCCTGGAGGGCTTCGACTATGGCGTGGGGATGTGGCTGCCCTTCCTGGGTAAGAAGGATGAGGAACGCCGCGCAATTTTGAACACGTTTGGCCCATTCTGGAATAGCAACGAGGTCTGGATGCTCACCGCCGGTGGGGCCATGTTTGCTTCCTTCCCGCATGTTTACGCTACCCTGTTCAGCGGCTTCTATCTGGCGCTTGTCTTGATGTTGGTCGCTCTCATTCTACGCGGGGTAGCGATCGAATACCGCTCCAAGCGAGAATCGCTCAAATGGCGCTCTGCATGGGATTGGCTGATCTTCTTCGGCTCAGCGCTACCGGCCTTGTTGTGGGGCGTAGCGGTCGGCAACCTGATGCGCGGCTTCCCGATTGACGAAAATATGCACTACTGGGGTGGGTTGCTCCCGTTGCTCAACCCCTACTCTTTGCTGGGTGGCGTGGTCTTCGTTGCGCTCTTCCTGATGCACGGAGCGAACTTCTTGGCATTGAAATTGGAAGGGGAGATGGCCGAACGCGCTCGCCAGGTTGGATTCAAGACTTGGATTGTCGCCACCGTGCTGACGGTCGCCTTTGTCATCTGGACGTTTTTCGAGACCGATATCCTCACCAAGCCCGGCATCAACGGCTTGATTCCGGCCGTTCTTGCTGCAGTTGCTCTCCTGCTGGTAGGCTACTTCCGCAACGCCAAGCGCGATGGCTGGGCCTTTGTGATGGGATCTTTGACGGTCGTCTTTGCCACCATTATGGTCTTTGCAGGGTTGTACCCGCGCATCCTCATTTCCACCATCAAGCCGGAGTATAGCCTGACGATCGCAAATGCCTCCTCCACGCCCTATACGCTGACGATCATGACCATCGTGGCGTTCATCTTCGTTCCTATCGTGTTGGCGTATCTTGGATGGACGTATTGGGTCTTCCGCAAGCGAATCGGTCTCGACAAGAAAGTCTTCGTATACTAAACCACTTCACCCCCAGCAAATGCCTGGGGGTGAATTTTCTACCCAAAACGGCGAACCTTTCGACAAATTCTCCCCGTGGGACCACAAAGCGCCAAGGGAAGACCACCATAGACGAGATGGTTGGGGGCAGTCTGCCTCGGGCTATTTATCCAAAGTCGCCTGAAGACGGCTAAGCCCGGCCATTTGTCTGCATGAGCGGACTTTGGATGGCCGGCTTGGCTTCGACCTTGAGGCAACGGGTTGAGGGGATTAGACTGTTACTTTTTCGATTGGGTCGGCAAATACGGCATCGCTGGACCTTCTATACCGAGAAATTCAGCGAGAGCAGCACGCATGGCAATCCGGTCATCCCATGGATACTCAATTTCGCCAAAACACATGGACTGCTCATGTCCCTTACCACAGGCCATAACAAGATCTCCCGGTTGAGCGAGCCGGATACCCAAACGAATTGCCTCACCCCGATCGGGAACGCGGAAGAACGTCCTCCCTTCGATCCCTCCACGCG
>JANWWB010000186.1 GCA_025056515.1 Anaerolineales bacterium | reverse complement strand
GCATACGTTTCTTTCTGCTTCGACCGTGAAAGAGATTGTCTCGCTCGGTGGTGATGTTTCCAGCATGACGCCACCGTTTGTACATGAGGCGCTCAAAGCAAAGGTTGCTAACTTGAGCAAACAAGACCTGCGTCCTTTTGGGATTAAAGTATAATTAATGCGCCGTTGGAGGCGACCATGGACATTATGCAATTGATTGACCGCTTAGAAGAACTCTTCAATCAAGGCCAGCCGATCTGGTTTACACGTAGCGTGATTGTGAATGAGGACAAATTCCTCGACCTGATTGACCAGATGCGGGTCGCCATTCCTGAAGAGGTCAAGAAGGCGCAGCAGCTTTATGCCCAGCGCGACCGTATCTTAGCGCAGGCACAGGAAGAAGCCACTCGCACCGTGGAATTAGCCCGCCAGAAAGCGGCAGAATTGGCCGAGCGGGATGCCATTGTCCTTGAAGCGCAGCGTCGGGCGGCAGAAATCCTTGAGCAAGCGCGCCTTGAAGCGGAAGACATTAAAGCTGGCGCCCATCAGTACTCCTACGATGTTCTCAATAGCTTGGTGACCGAACTTGAGCGCTTGCTCAATCAGGCGCGCAACGGTTTGATGGTGCTGGAGCAAAAATTGCCCCCTCCAACTTCGAAAAAGTAACACCGACGTCCAGGAGCAATTCCTGGACATTTTTTTCGCTCCACCTTTTTACCTTGATGGGTCGAAAAGCGCACACACAATCTTGTCACTTTCGTCAGGGAATTTCTTTCTACCAAATCTGATAGCTTTGAGAAAACGATCCTTGTTGCCCTCACTAAAGGGTTTACGCCCCTGGGAAAAGCCACCCAAAGGCGGCCATGCTCCAGATCAGTCTGTTCGATGTGTTTGGACCTATGAGTGGCGGACTTCACCCCCGACGGGCCCGGTCAGAAAAGTGCCGATATCTGGTTTCTTGTTGTTTTCCAACACCATCTTCAAACAGGTGTTCATATGGATATTATTGGAAAATCGATTGTTCTGACCGGCGCGGCCTCAGGTATCGGGCTGGCGCTGTTAGACGAATTGTCGAAATGCTCCTGCCGTGTGATGGCAGTGGACAAGAACGCTCCCTCCCTTGAGGCAGCCTGTGCCCGACTGAGTGATCGGGCAGCGCAAATTGTCCCGTATGTCTGTGACCTCTCCGAGCGCGTCCAGGTGGATAGGCTCTTCGAGTGGGCCTTGGCTGTATTAGAAAGGATTGATATCTTCTTTGCCAATGCTGGCTTTGCATATTACGAAGAAATCGATACACCGGATTGGGAACACATTGAGCACATCTTTCGTGTCAATACATTTAACACTCTCTACACAATCGAGAAAATGCAGGCACTCTACGGACGCCAACCCTATAAGGTGGTCGTCACGGCCTCGGCGATGGCTTTCTTGGCTCTCCCTGGTTATGCTCTCTATTCGGCTACGAAAGCTGCTCTGCACCGCTTTGCCGATGCCTATCGCTGGCAAATTGACGACCGCCGTAAGTTGATGATGGTCTATCCGATTGCGACGCGAACAGGCTTCTTTCGTGCTGCCGGCGAGGATGTTCCGGCAGCCTGGCCGAGTCAGACACCGCAGCAAGTGGCGCGCGCCATTCTGCGCGGCGTACGCCGTGACCGAGAAACGGTCTTTCCCTCTTTCCTGTTTCGCCTATTTCTTTTGCTCGACCGCTTTGTGCCCATAGGAAAGTTGGAGCAGTTTATCGAACAGCGGCGATTGCAGGCCTGGAAGGCAAAACGAGGAAGCCGCGCATGATGAGGCGTCCAGGCTTGTAGGACAAGAGTTCTGTCCTCCTCATGCGTTTCCCACCAGTCCCAGTTCGGGGGCAATGCGACGCATAGCCAGGATGACATTGCCAACATGCTCCCATAGGTCAATGCCAAACTCGGCAGCGGCTCTTTCGATTTCGCCGCGATTGGCACCGGCTGCAAAAGCCTTCTCTTTCCATTTCTTTTTTACCGACGAAACCTCCAAGTCCAACAACGAGCGGGAGGGGCGAACCAAAGCAACCGCGGTGATTAAGCCGGTGATTTCATCGCAGGCGAAGAGCGCTTTCTCCATCCGCGTTTCGCGCGGGACACCGGTATGGTCAGCATGACTCAGAATAGCACGGATAATCTCCTCCGGCACGCCGCGTTCACGCAGGATAGGGGCTCCTGCCTGTGGGTGTTCCTCCAAGGTGGGATGAATTTCCCAATCAAAATCGTGCAAGAGGCCGGTAAGGCCCCACTTCTCCACATCTTCGCCAAATTTTTCGGCATAGAAGCGCATGGCGGCTTCGACTGCCAGCATGTGCTTGATAAGATTTTCGTTCTTGACGTATTCCCGTACTATTCCAAGAGCTTCCTCACGAGTCATGGCTCCTCCGAAAAGATAGGTTCTGGTTTGCCCAAGACGGGAAGGGGACGCGTAACGTGCACTTCCCATAAGGCATTGACTGTTGCCAAGAGTTCACGGATGGTCCAATAGGTCATCGAGGAGCGGCGGTAGACGCGCCGGTCTGCCTCTACACCCACTCCATCTACGCCGAGGTGGTTACATAGGTAAATGGCACGCGGCAGGTGAAAAGCCTGCGTCACCAAGATAGCCTGCTTCACGCCGAAAATGGCGGCAGCGCGATAACAAGTGTCATAGGTGCGCCGCCCGGCATAATCGAGCACCAGGTCTTCATTCGGCACACCCAGGCTAATCGCGTAACGTCGCATTGCTTCTGGCTCGTTGTAATTGACAAAACGGTTATCCCCGCTCAGCAGGAGCTTTTCTACCTTGCCGGCAAAGTACAATTCGGCAGCAGTTGCGACTCGATCTTGCAGGATAGGGCTGGGAGAACCGTCTCGCCGTAGTCCGGCGCCGAAGACAATTGCCACGCGCCGTATCGGGGCCTCTGCCACGGAATAGGTGCGAGTGGCAGCATACAAGCCGGTGATGAGACGGGCAAACCCAATTACCAAAAAGCTGCCCAAAACGATGAAGAGAACAATTTGCGCTAACATCTTAAGGATCTTTTTCAGCACGCAGGCATTTTACCAAAGAAAAAACGGGACATCTCTATGCATCTGCTTTTTTGATCAAAGTCTAATCCATACCGAATCTCTCGAAACACGGGGAGACTTACCTTGCTTGGCAAGGGGATATCCGGGGCTTTCTTCGTCTAGCCTGTCATCAGTATACTCAAGGGATGCGGCAGACCGCTTGTCATTCGGTCTCCAAAGGGTGTCCGTTCTTAGCCTCTTTTCAGAGCGCAACGGCAGGTTGTACCAAGCCTGAGAAAGACAAAGGAAAGGATCAAAGAAACTACAATCGCCATATGCCTCTTGACAAATACTCCCGTTGTAGCATAACGAATACTGTCCTAGGCTTCCTAACCAGTTGAAAACG
>JANWWB010000159.1 GCA_025056515.1 Anaerolineales bacterium | reverse complement strand
CCCTTCTTTCACCTCGAGAAAAGTATGCGCTCTTTCCCTTTACTTCGTCGCCTGCCTCGCAACGTTTGGGTTGTGACGGCAACGTCCTTTTTGACCGACATTTCGAGCGAGATGTTAGCTAATCTGATCCCGCTTTTTCTGGCGAATGTGCTTCAAGCTGGCACAGCAATCATTGGACTGATTGAGGGAATCGCGGAAACCACAGCCAGCCTGATGAAGATTTATTCCGGCTGGCTATCTGATAAATTGGGCCGCCGAAAGTGGTTAACCACAGCCGGCTACGCTCTTTCTACGGTAGCCAAGCCCTTTCTCTATTTTGCCAATGCTTGGGGCTGGGTGCTGGGTGTGCGCTTTGCCGACCGCTTGGGCAAGGGCATTCGCACTGCGCCGCGCGATGCACTGATTGCCGGGTCGGTTGACGAACAGCAACGCGGTCTAGCCTTTGGATTGCATCGCGCAGGAGACACAGCCGGAGCCTTTAGCGGTCTAGCGATTGCTGCTGCTATTATCTGGGCGCATCAGGCTGGTGGAAATCTGCTGCGGCGCGAGACATTCCAGTTGGCAGTCTTGGCAAGCATCATTCCGGCGGTGTTGGCAGTGCTGGTTCTTGCCATCGGCGCGCGCGAAGTTCGGCATAGTCCTCATGGAAGCCCACCCTCGCTCCGTCTGGGAGAGATGGACCGGCGCTTCAAACTCTTTCTGGGAATAGTCGTCCTCTTTACGCTTGGGAATTCCTCAGATGCATTTATCATCCTGCGCGGGCAGGAGCGTGGCTTGACCTTGTTGCAGGTGATGGGAATGTTGTTGACCTTCAACTTGGTTTATGCTTTTTTCTCCGGGCCGCTCGGGGCGCTTTCGGACAAAATCGGGCGGCGGAGACTCATTTTGGGCGGCTGGATAGCCTATGGGCTGGTCTACCTGGGCTTTGCTTTCGCCAAGACCGGTGAACAAGTATGGGCGCTCTTCGGTTTGTATGGCCTCTATTACGCTGCCGTAGAGGGCAATGCTAAAGCTCTGGTTGCCGATCTAACGCCACCGGAAAAGCACGGCACGGCTTATGGTCTTTTCAACGCCGCAGTCGGCCTGGCGGCGTTTCCGGCTTCGTTGATTGCCGGTTTGCTTTGGCAAGGCGCATTTGGTTGGGGTGGTTTTGGCCCTACGGCGCCTTTCTTCTTCGGAGCGGCTATGGCTTTGCTGGCAGGTTTCCTTTTTTGGCGATTGGTAAGATAATCGATCAGGAGCAAGTTGATGTATCTAAGAGCGCAAATTTGTCTCCTGTTAGCTTCCCGACTGCCAGCAGCAAGCGGACAAGAATAGCTTAGTTTCCTTCCAACCAGATGGTGAACTCGCCCTGACCATATATCTTCACCAGGGAAAACGGAAAGGGCAGGAAATGTTCGGCAGGGAAGTCAAAATTCGGATTCTCCGGAGTATTCATAAATTGGCGCGAGACGTTAAATCCAGCTGCGCTTAAATGGGCATCGGTGCGCACTTCGACCTGTAGTCCGTTTTCTGCTTCCCAACTCCAGGACAAGCCGGGGGTTAAGCGTGCTCGGAATTCCTGCGGAGCGGCATAGAACAACCAAGGGTCGGCGACCAGAGGGATACGGGTGGTAACAAAGGAGGCGTTTTCGTAAAAAACTTGCACGCCTCTTTCGGTCAGGCGGAAGGTCTTACGCAAATCATCTGCGCGACGGAAGGTGAGTTGATAGTCGGTTAGCGTTTCGACGATGTAGGGGGCAAATTCTTTTCCGCTATCACTGAATGCGCCCATCAGCGCGCCTGGGTCAGCAGCTTCGCCGGCCTCAAGGCGCCATTGTGAGGGGTCGCTTAGACCAACGACGAACTGGGCTGTCGGAGCGACCAATTGGTGGGGGCCGCTTTCATCCAGAATAAACAGGTGTGTTAAGCGTGCTCCGAGTGGGTCAATGACAGCTAATACGCTCGGACTGGCCAAGAGGCAATCAGGTGCGCCGTCCGCATCGAGGTCGGTGGTGCATTCTGCGCGGGGAACGGGCTGCTCAGCCCAGCGCGCCGCTTCGAGGAGGATTCCCACCTGGCCGAGATAGATTTCTTGTAACGCTGCCAGCTTTGGGTTAGAGACGGGACGGTTCAATTCGAGGAAGGTCAACCAAGCGCTCTTGGAGAGGCTATTTTCAGGGGCTTGTTCGAGAGCGGTTATCCAAGAGGAAGAAAAGGAGGTGGGTTTTGGTGCGAAATCGCCTGAGACTGGAAAGGTGAGCAAATCGTATCCGTCCAATACCCAAATCCAAGGGCGGGCTGCCAGCCAGGCAAACGCCATCGGTCCCAGTTCCGCATCGCCGAAGAGGGAGAGCGGCAACC
>JANWWB010000114.1 GCA_025056515.1 Anaerolineales bacterium | reverse complement strand
CAGCTGGTAAAGAGAGCGATGCGCTGATTGCATTGCACAAGTCCTGCCGGCAACGAATTGAATATATAAGCACGCCATTAGAAGGTGGTCTTCTCGCCTTGCAGACCCCATTACCGGTCACCGTCGGTGGAGCGACGGTGTTCGTCTTACCGGTTGAACAGTACGAGGAGTTTTAGGCATGAAACTGATTCTGGCCATCCTGCGCGATCTAGATGCCGACCCCGTTACCCTGGCTCTGACCGATGCACAATTTCGCGTCACCCGCACTGCCAGCACGGGTGGCCTCTTGCGCCGAGGCGTGACAACCTTGATGATTGGCGTAGAAGATGAGCAAGTGGAAGCCGCTATTCAGGTCATCAAGCAGTCTTGTAGCCCAGCAAGTGGAAACGAGAAACGCGCCGTTATTTTCGTCCTGCCTGTTGAACGTTTTGAACATATTTAACCTTGACAAGCACTCTTATTTGCATATAATCACGTCCAACATCTTCATACGCTAAAAACGGTGAAGAGGACGAGTAAGCTTCATACGACGGCACAGAGAGCAGGCGGTTGGTGAAAGTCCTGCCCGCACGATGAAGCCGAATGGACCTCGGAGTTGCAGGGTGAAAGCCCGGTGTGAAACATCACCGAGCAAGTAATCCGAGCCGGAACCGCGACCGTTATCCTGCGGAGTCACTAGGAAGCAACCTTCAAGTTGCAACCTGCTGACTTCATGAGTGAGGCTGGCTTTTCCCTGTGCATCACCACAGGGATTTTTGTTAGCCTAATTCGGGTGGCACCGCGGACCGTGCGTTCGTCCCGTTCAAGGGCGAACGCATTTTTGTTTTTTCGAGAAAGGAACTAAACGATGTTCGATGACACCATGCTCCATGTCATTCCAATTGAAACACGACACAAGCAGGAGAGGCTTTTCCCTCTGCAGGAACAGGCTCCAAATTCGGTAGCGATGCAAACGGAAAAACCTGCTTCGGTGGTCTTATCTGAACAAGCTAGCGAGGGCGAAGCCGTCCCTCCTGCTTCCCTTTTTGTCCCCTAACTCAAAGCGGGCAAACAATGTCTGTCGTCTTTCACCCGCCTTGAAGGGAACCCCTCTGCTTTGAAACATGATGCTCCATTTCGAAACCCAAACTTCTTCGTGATAAGGAGGTAGCTATGTCTGACACAACCCGTTTTCTACTCAACGAAACTGATTTGCCCCGCCAGTGGTACAACATCTTGGCCGATAGCCCGGTTCCTCTGCCGCCGGTGCTACACCCGGTCACCAAAGAGCCGGTGACACCGGATTTTCTCTCTGTGCTCTTCCCAATGGAATTGATTCTGCAAGAGGTCAGCACCGACCGATATATTGATATTCCAGAGGAAGTGCGTGAGATTTATAAGCTTTACCGTCCAACACCGCTTGTCCGGGCGCGACGGTTAGAGAAAATGCTCGGTACGCCTGCTCATATCTATTACAAGAACGAATCGGTCTCTCCGGTGGGCAGTCATAAGGCCAATACGGCCATCCCTCAGGCATTTTACAACAAGGTTGCCGGAACAAAAGCCATTACCACAGAGACCGGCGCTGGTCAATGGGGTGCGGCACTATCCATGGCCTGCAATTTCTTCGATATTGCTTTGGAAGTGTACATGGTCAAAGTTTCATATGAGCAAAAGCCCTACCGCCGAATCTTTATGGAGACGTATGGGGCCCAAGTTTACGCCAGTCCTACTGACCGGACGCAATTCGGTCGTGCCCTGTTGGAACAAGATCCTTCCAACCGCGGATCGCTAGGAATTGCGATTTCTGAAGCTGTGGAAGCGGCGGCGACTTCGGGAGGAAGCAAAAAATATAGCCTGGGTTCGGTACTCAATCATGTCCTTCTTCATCAAACGGTCATCGGCGAAGAAGCGCTCAAACAAATGGACATGGCCGGGGAATATCCGGATGTTGTCATCGGTTGTGTAGGCGGCGGCTCAAACTTTGGCGGTATTGCTCTGCCCTTCCTGCGCGAGAATCTGCGCAACGGCCAACGCACTCGCCTGCTGGCTGTTGAACCAACGGCAGCGCCATCCTTGACTAAAGGCATATACACCTACGACTACGGCGATACCGCCCGCATGGCGCCGATTGTCAAGATGCACACTTTGGGACACACCTTCCTGCCACCCGGGATTCACGCCGGCGGTCTGCGCTACCACGGCATGGCGCCGCTTATTTCCGCCCTATACGAAGCCGGTTACCTGGAGGCCCGAGCCGTCCCACAGGTAGCCACTTTTGAGGCTGCTCGACTGTTCACGCAGGCCGAGGGTTTCCTACCGGCGCCCGAGTCAGCACATGCCATCCGCGCTGCGATTGACGAAGCGCTCGATGCAAAAGCCAAAGGGGAAAAACGTGTCATCTTGTTTAACCTGTCCGGCCATGGACATTTTGACATGATGGCCTACCAAGAATATCTGGCCGGTCGGTTAGAAGATTATGCGTACCCTGCCGAAGCTGTTGCTCAAGCTATGCAATCCCTGCCACAAGTGGAAACGGAGGTGACAGCGGCAGATTAACATCCTCAGCACGAAGCCCAGAGCCTACTGCTGCCTAATGATCAGCTAAGTGAGAGCAAGGCTCTGGGATAGTCTCGCTCAATCAACATCTCCCGAAGTTCGGCTCCTTCGGGAGATGTTGTTCTCTTTCGGTTCGAGGCACTCCGGCTTTGTTATCGACCTCGAAGCTAAATCATCTTTTCTAGGATGCTCCAAACAAAACAACTAGCATGTGTTGGTTCAAAAATTTTGGAGGCTGTGCTTCTACGGGAACCACTTGCCCGAGCGTGTAGCATCCTGCAATCGGGATATTCTCTCCCAGCGCTTCTTGCACCGCCAAAAGATCGGCACCCGGTTGCGCTTTATAGAGCAATTGCCATGCATAGTCGACTAAGACCAGCGCTAGAACCGGGCGCGCACCTTCAAGGTTAGTAAGCGCTTGTTGCACAGCGCGTTGGGCCGCGCTGGCGCATGTGGAAAGCCCCCCTACCAACAAATAAGCCTCCGCGCCATCGCGAATGGTTGTATTCATGCGGAAAGAGCCGTCTGCCTCAATCCGCAAAGGAGAACGCAAAAGCAAACTTTTATCTTCTTGTTCAATGCCAAGCGGATACAATCGCACCAGTTGATTGAGTGGAGGGAAAGCCCATTCGCGCGCAGGATAGCCAAAAAGATGAGCGTAGGCTTCCGAAGCCGGACGTCCATCCAGTGTGCGCACCCAAAACCCACGTGAGCGAGTTACGCGGAAATGCGCTCCCACCGGTTGCCAACCGTGATCGTATCCAACACCGATGGCCAGACGGCCTTCCAAGCGCGCCAAGGCCAGCCCACCCGAGCCGCACTGTGCGCCGGCAATTTGATAAGCATTTCCCAGGTAGAGATCACCGCTCGATACGCCTCCTATCAAGCGACATCCCGGCGGCATAGCATTGCAGAATTGTTCCAAATCGGCATTAAAGCCATCTGCAAAGAGCAAGTTGACCTGATGGGGCCGGCGAGCGAAGGCATCGGCCAAGAGCTGGATGACTTCACGGCTGGTTTGGGCATATCCCGGAAACCATTGAACATCCGCTCGTACATCTGCAGAAGCCAGGAAAGCTACCACGACAGCATGGGGATTCATCCCCTGACTCGTCAGACAACCGGAGGTGCTCAAACCAATCAGGGGTACGCTCCCGGTCAAACTGGAGACACCACTTATCACTTGCTGACCATCGTAGCGATATGAAGAGATGACAATCCCTAGAGTCGGATTGAGATTTCCTAGCTGGTTCAAGGCATCATGAGCGGCTTGCAAACCGGCTTCTCGCCCATCGAGGGCGCGGGCTTGTCCTACGGCAGCAAACAAGGTCATAGGTTATTCCTCGACAATCGGGACCGTGAAATGAAAGGTCGTGCCTTTGCGATATTCGCTCTCAAACCAGATACGTCCGTTCATCATTTCGACCAAGCTTTTGGTGATATTCAATCCCAAACCTGTGCCAGGCGCTTCGCGCGCTTTCTGATCATCAGAGCGAAAGAATTTCTGGAAAATCTTGGCTTGGTCTTCTAGACTGATGCCGATGCCGTTATCCTGCACCCACACATGAACCACTCTGGAAGGACCGGTCGTATCCCAGCGATTCTCACTCGCTTCTGCGCCGATGATAATTTCTCCACCTTCGGGGGTGTATTTGTTTGCGTTGCTCACCAAATTGGTCAGAATCTGGCCTAAGCGCACCGGGTCAGCCCATACCTTGGGTAAGGAGGGTGGCAAGCGCACTTGCAAAAGTTGCTTTTTCTCCTCCACCTGTCGCCTAAGCGAACGCATGACTTCCTCCACGACATGCGGCAACTCTACCGCCTTGAAGTCCAGCCGCAAGCGACCCGCCTCAATCTTTGAATTATCGTTGAGGTCGGAAACTAAGGTGGCCATGCGCTCTACGTTCGCATGAATGGTGTTCAAGAAGTTCAACTGCATCTCGTTCACCGGCCCCACAGCTCCTTTTGCGAGCAATTCGGTATAGCCTCGGATGGACGTCATCGGATTTTTGAGTTCATGAGCCACAAAGGATACAAACTCACTCTTGGCCTCGTTGGCGCGCTGAACTTCGTTGTAGAGCTGAGCATTGGCAATTGCAATCGCCGCATGATCACTCAGACGAGTAAGGAAAGCAATCACATCTTCGCTTTGGCGTTTGGCTTCTCGACTTTCCAACAGAAGTAAGCCAATAACTTTGGCCTCTCGGCGAATAGGAACGACAACCTGGGTTTGTGCCCCAGGTAAATACCCTGGTTCAGTGCTATCAAGGGCGAGAATTTGGGGCTGACCGGTCTGGATAGCCGCTCGCAGAGCCGGTTGCTGAACCGGCATCGGACGGACTTTGTAGGTTTGCTCAATTTCCTCATAGCCTTGCTGGGCCATGATACGAACCCCCTGCTCCTCCACTATGCCTATCAGACCAGCATCAGCGTTCGACTGACGGAGCGCCCAGTCCAGGGTAATACGCATGGCGCGGCCAACATCCAGACTGGCGTTCAATTCTCGGTCAATCCGTTGCATGACGGAAAGTTCTTCAACACGGCGGTTTAGTTCTTGGTCGGTCAGCGTATAGAGTCGGGCATTTTCAATCGCGACCGCTGCCTGACCTGCAAAAGCAGCCAGCAAGTTCATGTCATCTGCCGAGAAAGGCAATCCGTCCTTGCGATTGACCACTTCAAGCACCCCGATGACCCGTTCCTTGGACTGAAGAGGGACAGCCAAGACCGCACGCGTCACAAAGCCGGTCGCTTGATCGGGTGAAGAAAACCATTTATCGGTTTGCTTGACATTATTGGAAATCATCGGCTGACCGGTGCGCACAACCTCCCCAACAATCCCTGCTCCAGCCGGCAAGC
>JANWWB010000101.1 GCA_025056515.1 Anaerolineales bacterium | reverse complement strand
ACCCCCAACCCAACCGGCAGCCAGCCTCCGCCCATCTTCCCAACCGCCACCCCCTCGCCAACACCCATCCCAGGCCCCTGGATCAAACTCAAAGACACCTCCTTCTACTCCTTCAAAAGCCTGACCAACCTCATCCCGGCCCCAGCCTCCTCCTACGACAGCGACGACAACAACGCCTCCCACTTCATCATCGCCTCCCCCCTCTCTGACCCCGGCCTGGTCTCAGCGCCGGCGCTGGCTTTTGGCTCAGGCTCGGCCTCCAGCCGCAACTGGCGCAACACTGCTCCCTCCAATCCCCAGCGGATCTCCGTATCGGCTTTGCTAACTCCTAACACGGCAGGGAAAGTCCTTGTAGCTATCGGTATAATTCTCTAACAACAAATTTATTGAGATGCGCTCATGAAACTTTCCTCGGTTGAATTTCGCGCTATGCAATCATCCTGGCGACGTTGGGGACAGCGAATGGTGGAACTACCACTGTTTCGCTACCTAGGGCTGGATGTGAAGGGCAAGGATGTACTTGAAGTTGGTTGTGGCTCCGGCTATGGGGCATTCTTGCTCCATCGGCTAGGGCCGCGCAGCTATCTCGGCATAGACCTTATGCCGGAGCAAATCGAACTGGCGCGGCAGAAATATCCTGATTACCGTTTCGAGGTGCGTGACGCAACCAACTTATCCCACCTGGCAGATGCCTCGTTTGACGTGGTGGTTATCTTCGGCGTGCTTCATCACATTCTGGATTGGCGGTCAGCTCTAAACGAGATCAGCCGCTTGTTGCGTCCTGGCGGGAGGCTCTTCCTCGAGGAACCGCGTGGTGTAGACCTGCGCCTATTTGATGCCGTGTTCCGCTGGGAACATCCGCAGAGCGATTTCGGTCTACGGGCGATGGAGTCTCATCTGCACTTGCTCGGTTTGGAGATTTGGCGACGCCTTTGGACGCCCCTTTTGACCATGTATCATGTCCACAAGAGATAAATGTGTGCTCAAATGATATGGCTTCTTAGAACAAAGTAAGCCCCTGAAAAAGGAAGCGACCTTGACTCCCCTCCTGCCTGCGCGTATAATCCGTCTTGTTCCAGGAGGAGTAAGTCCAAACCGACCTGATAGAGAAGGAGAGCATAGGTGGAAGTCTCCGCAGGAACGCAGGACTGAAGTCGCCTGGAGAAATTGACGAAGAAAGCCTTAGGCAAGTAGAACGTCACGGGTGCGCCCGTTAGCGCGCAGGCCGGTGTCAGCCGGCTGAAGAGGGCCTTTTTTCACCATGAAGACTTGGTAGGAATACGAAGGGTGAAAAGAGGAATTGAGGTGGTACCGCGGAGCGTGCGCTTCGTCCTCAATCGGACGAGGCGTTTTTTTGTTGAATTCATATCGATCTCTCTATAGTTACTGCGACTCAGAGACTATCAGACGAAACCGAGGAATGCTATGACAACTTACGACCTTCCTAAAGCTTACGACTTCAAATCCACCGAGCCACGCATCTATCACATGTGGGAGAAGAGCGGCTACTTCCAGCCCTCGAATGACCCGCGCAAACCGGACTTTGATCCATCCAAGAAACCCTTTGTCATCTCGATCCCGCCGCCAAATGTGACCGGTGAACTGCACCTAGGACATGCGATGTTCGTGGCAATGGAAGACTTGATGATTCGCTACCACCGCATGAAGGGTGAGCCAACCCTGTGGGTGCCAGGCACTGACCATGCCGGTATTGCCACTCAGTTACAGGTGGAAAAAGCACTTGCCAAAGAGGGACTGACGCGCGAGCAAATCGGCCGCGAGGCTTTTTTGGAGCGAATGTGGGCGTGGAAGGCCAAGTATGGTGGGATCATCACCACCCAAATCCGCCGCCTAGGCGCTTCCTGCGACTGGACGCGCGAACGCTTTACCCTCGATGAAGGTCTGAGTCGAGCTGTACGCGAAGCGTTTGTCCGCCTTTACGAGAAGGGGCTTATCTATCGCGGCTTGCGGTTGGTGAATTGGTCGCCTGGTCTCAAGACGGCTGTTTCCGATTTGGAGGTGGAGTATTCTGAAGAAGAGGGGAAACTCTACTACTTCAAGTACATGCTGGCCGATGACAGTGGAGAGTATATCCCGGTCGCTACTACCCGCCCAGAAACCATTCTTGGCGACACAGCTGTTGCTGTTCACCCTGACGACCCGCGTTACCAGAAGTACATTGGCCGCAAGGTACGTGTCCCTATCTTAGGGCGAGCGATTCCAGTTATTGCTGATTCATATGTCGACCGCGAGTTCGGCACCGGCGCACTCAAAATCACACCCGGTCATGACCCAAACGACTACGAAATCGGCCAACGCCATGGCTTGCCGATCATCTCTATTCTCGACCGCGAGGCTAAGGTCACCCAAGCCGGTGGGCCGTATGCTGGGCTGGACCGTTTCGTCTGCCGCAAGAAACTTTGGGAGGACATGCGCGCTGCCGGCCTGGTTCTCAAGGAGGAGCCATACATCCTGAATGTCCCGCGTTCCCAGCGCGGCGGCGAAATCATCGAGCCGATGATTTCTGAACAGTGGTTCGTCCGCATCGAGCCACTGGCAAAGGCCGCGCTGGAGGCCGTCCGCACCGGGCGTATCCGCATCATCCCAGAGCGCTTTGAGAAGGTCTATTTCAATTGGTTAGAGAATATCAAGGACTGGTGTATCAGCCGCCAACTGTGGTGGGGACACCGCATTCCCGTTTGGTATTGTGACGATTGTGGCGGAGAAATCTGCGCCCGCACCGATCCCCTCTTGTGCGCACACTGCGGCGGGAAAAACATCCGCCAGGACCCAGATGTGCTCGATACCTGGTTCTCCTCTGGCCTATGGCCCTTCTCGACCCTCGGCTGGCCCGACTCGACCCCTGACTTGCGCTACTTTTACCCAACCTCCGTCATGGAAACCGGCTATGATATCCTGTTCTTCTGGGTAGCGCGTATGATTATGTTGGGCTTAGAGTTCACAGGCGAGGTTCCTTTCCATACCGTTTATCTGCATGGTCTAGTCCGCGACGAACACGGACGTAAGATGAGCAAATCTTTTGGGAATGTGCTCGATCCCTTGCCGATTATCGAGCAATACGGCACAGATGCGCTGCGGTTCACCCTGCTCGTCGGTTCTTCACCGGGAAATGACATCAACTTGAGCCTCAAGAAAGTAGAGGCTAATCGTAATTTTGCCAATAAGATTTGGAATGCCGGCCGGTTTGTCATTTCGTCCTTGGCAACGCTCGGCGATGGTGGTTCGGTCAGCGATCAGCGCTCTGACACTCGCTGGACCCTGGCCGATTCGTGGATTTGGGCGCGTCTGCAGCAGCTCGTTCGAGATGTCGAGCGCTTGTTTCAGACCTATCAATTCGGCGAGGCTGGGCGGCAAATCTACGAGTTCTTCTGGGGCGAATTTGCCGATTGGTATGTGGAAATTGCAAAACTCCAACTGCAAGACGAGAAGACCCAACGTCAGACGGCCGAAACTTTGGTGCGCGTTTTGGACATCTGTCTGCGTTTGTTACATCCTTTTACTCCCTTCGTAACCGAAGAACTCTGGGGACACCTGCGCCGAGCTACCCTTTTATCCCCTATCTCCTACCTTGCTAAGGATTGGCCCGAAGCGCTCATCATTGCTCCCTGGCCAAAGCCGCGCGACCCCGAAGGCTGGGAAGAAGGCAAAGTAGCCGATTTCTCTCTGCTGCAAGAGATTGTTCGTTCCATCCGCAACCTGCGCGCCGAGAAAAAAGTTCCCCCGACAAAGCGCATTCCGGCGTTGATGGCCGGAGGCGCCAAGACCCTTCTGCTTCAGGAACAGGCTGCTGTGATTGCTGCGCTGTCTGGTCTGAACTTAGCCGAGGTTGAGATTCGCTCTGCGTTTGAGCGAAAACCGGAGCAAGCGATAGCGTTGGTTATCGGGCCGGTGGAAATCTACCTTCCCCTTGCCGGTATGGCTGACCTGGAGGCCGAGCGCGCTCGCCTCTCGAAAGAATTAGCCGAAGTGGAGGCTCATATCGCCCGTTTAGAAAAACTCTTAGCAAGCGACTTTGCCAGAAAAGCTCCACCACCAGTGGTTCAAAAGGAACGCGAAAAATTAGCCGCTTACCGTGAAAGCGCCGAGAAGTTGAAAGCACAGCTGAACGAATAGTTATCGTCAAAGGAGCAGGACAACTCTCGGTGAGTTGTCCTGCAATGTGTCTCCCATGGCTGTATCAAAAGAGATGCTAGCGGCTCATCGCTGAAAGCGCCGCCGTGCTCAGCTTGGGAAGTAATATCTTGAAGGTAGATCCCTTGCCAGGGCCTTCGCTCTCAGCCCAGATTTTTCCACCGTGAGCTTCGATCAACCCCTTGGCAATCGGCAGACCGATGCCAAGGCCGCCGTGTTTGCGCGTTGTGTGCGGCTCGACCTGATAGAATTCATCAAAGATTTTCTTTAGGTGAGAAGGAGCGATGCCGATACCGGTATCGCTGATGGAAACCAACATATCCCCTCCTGGGGTCAGGCTGGCAGTGATCGTGATGGTGCCACCATCTGGTGTGAACCGTACAGCGTTATCCAAGATGTTGACGAAGGCTGTGGTTAGTTTATCTGGGTCACACTTGATAGAGAGCGGCGTCTTGGGGATGTTTAGAATCACCTGATGTCCTTTGGCATCGGCCAGTTTTTGGATGCTCGCGAGAGCATTATGTAGGATGTTTTGAATCGGCACTGCAACACGATGCATGACCATCTCTTTGGAGTGCAACATGTTAAGATTGGTCATCGCATCGATTACTGCCCGCATTTGCATCGCCGCATTGAGCACCTGTTTGGCGTGTTCCGAAAGCTCCCCTTGCGATTCTTGTTCCAGAAAACTGGCATAGCCGATGATGATGCCCAAGGGGGTTCGTAATTCATGGGAGGCTAAGGCTAAAAAGTTTGACTTTAATTGGTTAGTGGCGCTGAGTTCGTTATAGGCCTGACGCAATGCCTGTACCAGCCGAGCGTTATGGATGGCAACAGCGGCTTGGGAAGCAAGAATCGAGAGCAGGTCCACATCCTCTTCGGTAAATGACCCATAGCGTTTGTTCAAAGCTTCCATCACACCGGTCGGACGATTTTTGATGCGCATTGGAACACCCAGTAGATTGTGCACCTCGATGCCCACTTGTAGAGCAACTTGGCTGTAGTGGCGCTTCTGTGATTTCATGTCTGAGATAATCATGGGGGTATTGTCTAGAAAAATTTGCCCGGCTAGGCTGTTTTCCAAGGGGACAGGGATGGTGGCTAGGCGTTGCGCATCGGAACCGGTGGAAGCGACAAAGTTCAATTGAGCACGTTTTTCATCATAGAGCAGGATAGAGACCGCCTCACAATCGAGAATTTCTGCCGCAGTTTTGGTGATGAATTGCAGCAACTCATCCAGGTTCAACGTGGAGTTCAAGGTGATGCTCACTTCCACGATGCGGGCGAGTTGCTCGGCCATTTGCCGAAGATGCTGTTCTTCTGCCATGTTTCTAGTTTAGCCTGAAATGGGCAGGTAGACAAGTGGAATTTTCTATCGGTGCGTACTTTGTTTGAATGTGGCTTGCGGGTCAATTCGTATGCCTCTCCTAGGATTCGTGGGCAGGTTTCTCGAAGACCTATCCCAGCGTGACAGAACAAATTTTCTATAAAAATATATGCCGAACGAATCGGCTCACTTCTAACAATTTAGCCGCTTCAACTCGTTGCTTGGAGTCCGTCTCTGGAGTAGCTGTGCAAAATCCGCCTAAGCAGGCTGAATCCCCGGGGATTAGCTGCCTTTGGACGGCTTTAGGTCAAGAAGCCGAACATCCACCGAAAGAAAGGGAGAGACTTAGAGTTCTGAAGGAGCACGCTGACTTCCTTGTTGCTAGTTTCTTCGATTGCGCAAGCTGTAATCTTCTGCTCATCCTCTTTGCCTCAAGCCAAAAACCATGTTACCAGAGCAAATACGGCAGCGATGGTTTCACGTGAAACCATCGCTGCACTAGGCGTTTCGACCGAGTGAGGAAAGAAGCGAATGCTCAAACGTTCTCGCTCGGCGAGGTGCGTGCTAGGTCTCCGTTTTAGTGCGCCCAAACCAAAAGCAACAACGCATCTGGCTATTCTTGAAGATGAACGGATTACTTCGTCTGTTCTTCTTGGGCAAACAGAAGGTAAGAATAGACAATTGGCACGACCACCGCAAGTAACAGTGCGGCTAGCATCAACCACAGGCCGGTCTCACCGAGGAAAGCGCTGACCAGAGTGATCAGGCCGCTAAGCGCAAAGAGCTTTGCACCGAGTTGGTGCGTCTTTTCCCAGACCCTATCGCTCGATAGTGTCCAGGGAGTGCGGATGCCAATGAAGAAATTGCGTTTGGCGTTTTTAATCAAGAAGCTGATACCTAGGAAGAGCAATCCTATAGCAGGTAGAAGCATCTGTGTCATATTGAAACGAGAACCAAGCGCTGCGGCCAATGTGAGTCCATAAACGTACAGCATATAGACGATGAATCCCACGATGAAGGCATTGTAGATTGGGCGAAATTGAGCGATATTCGCTTTGAGCGGGTCAATCGTTGGAATAAGTAGGAAGAGCACCAGGAGGCCGAGCGTGACCAGCGGAATCAAGAAGACGCCCCAGAAGCGGGATATATAGCCGTCGACTTCTCCAGCAGCGTTCCAATGCGAGGGCATGGGATCAGGTAGTTGACCGTAGAGCAACACACCGACGGCTGTGGCTCCAAAAATCAGAGTGAGGGAGAGGAAAAGAGTGAATTTGTTAGACATGACTGCTCCTTGGTTTCACGTGAAACTTTGATTGGTAGAGGATACTTTGTTCAAATACGGATGATCCCGTCGCTGCAGGGCGGCGTAGTCGCCGGTCTGCCGATAAAGGCGCAGGTTGCCTGTTTTGGCATCCAGCCAGGGTTTTGGCGCTTTTAACGGCCTGTAACGGCGCGTGCATTTTGACTTTTCAACAGGGCATGAAGTACCTAGGTTTCCTGAGACAGATTTTGCTGCGTCATGGCGGTTAGTCCGGTTATGCCGCCCAGGTTCATTGTATCCAAAGCGCTGGAAGGAACGATGACCAAGGCGCCTTTTTCCTTGAGCCCTTCGAAGAGCATATTCATTGCACGCAAGTGAAGGGCAGTGGGATTGTTGGCGTAAGCGCGGGCAGCTTCGGCGAAAGAAGCGGCTATTTGTTTTTCCGATTCGCCCAAAATGACGCGCGCCTGGCGTTCACGCTCTGCCTGCGCTTGGCGGCTCATGGCGTCTTCGAGGTCTTGTGGGATAACGATGTCTCGAATCTCAACCGATTGAACGGTGACGCCCCAGGGGGTGGTGCGCTCATCGATCACTTGTTGCAATTCTTTGTCAATCACGCTCCGCCCGACTAAAATGTCGGCCAACATCATCCGCCCGATGATATCGCGCAGGGCGGTTTGGGCAGCCCAATCCACTGCCGATCTATAGTTTTCCACTTCTAGGGCGGCTTTTTCTGCGTCCCATACCACCCAAAATAGAACGGCATCCACGTCAACCGGCACGGTATCTTTGGTGAGTGTCTTCTGCGCTGCAAAGGGCGTGACCATCACTCGGTGGTCAATCCAAGTCGGAATGGTGTCGAGAATCGGCACAATCCAAAAGACGCCCGGCCCTGCCAGGCGGTGAAATTTTCCCAGGCGTAGCACAATCGCTTTTTCCCATTGGGAAGCGATTTTGAGGGCAAATAGGATGTACGTTCCCAGCAATTCCCAGACGACCAGCCAAGCGATCATCCAACCATCGCTCACGCCCCGCGAGTCCAGCAGAAAAATGCCCAACACGGATATTAACGTGCAGAGCAGGAAGAGCATGCCGGCAGGGGCCGGAATGCGCAGGTCGACTTGCCCTTTTTTCGGTTCGTTTTTGAGTTGATGGGTGAAAGACATAGACTCCTCCGCAAATTTCATTTCTGTGTTTGACGCAGGTTGACCGAGTCGAAAAACAACCCTTCTACCTTTGTGCCGTTGATTTTGAAAACAATCGTCACAACCACCTTTTCTTTCTCATAGTCACACATCATGCGATAGATGGCATACTCATTACGATTGGAGAGTCTCATCTCCCCGGTTGTCAAGAAGCGCCCGCTAGCGTTTCGAATGTCCTCGCTCAGAGCGAGAAATTGGTCTTCAGGGAGAGCCGCTATCATTTCGTCACTCAGATATTCCTTGAAGGCTGTGTAGTTTTTCTCTTCTAAGGCATTCAAGAGCGACGCTGTCACTGCTTGCACTTGTTCATCGCTCATACCCGCAGGGCGAGGCTGTCCGCAGGCTGTGGTTATCAGCAACAAGAAGAAAAGCAGGAGACTGACGGGCAAAAGGTTTTTTTGTCTCATAAGTTTTCTTCAGGTAGCTTAGTCTGTGAGAAGCGCTTCTCCAAAAACAGCCGAATTTCGTCCAGGGAAAATCCTAGGCGCGTTGCATCTGTTAGATAGCGGTCGGTCAACGTTTCTAGAGCTCGAGTTTTCAAGCTGGCGCTTACTTCAGGGGGCGGAATCTCGAGGATATAGGTGCCGCGTCCTTGTTGTGTAGAGATAATCCCGCTCTCGCTCAGGAGGCGATAGGCGCGAGCAACAGTATTGAAGTTAATCCGCAATTCTTGCGCCATCGCTCGAACGGTTGGAAGCTGGTCGTCGGGCTTGAGCACACCGTTCGCCACCAGACTGGAAATTTGATTCACAATCTGGGTGTAAATTGGAAGGCCGGAGCGAAAGTCCAACTGGAGCGATAATTTGGGCGAGGGCATGGTTTCTCAAACAGATTGTAATAATTGTATCATTGTAATAATTGTGTTCAAATTCTGTTCTCTGTCAACCCCCGCTTCTCAACCTTCCAGCCTTGGTACACAAGGCTGGGATGTATAGGGCTAAGAGCAGGGAGATGTGTTTTAGGGTGGAATCGTGTAAAATTCGGGGACTAGTCAACCTCGGGGATGCGCTGATATCCCAGTGACAACCGTGGTCGAACAAGATTTCTAGGAGAGAAGATTTATGACAGTCCTTCCCTTCTTCTTCTTCGCTTTTGGCTTAGTATGCCTGCTT
>JANWWB010000096.1 GCA_025056515.1 Anaerolineales bacterium | reverse complement strand
AATCGCCAGCATCGAAGACGCCTTCGCCCGCGGCGAACTCGACTACGGTCGGAAGCTCTACCTCATCGAAAACTGCCTCTACGGCGTGGACATCCAGCCCATCGCCGTCCAGATCGCCAAAATGCGCTTCTTCATCTCCCTGACGGTGGACCAAAAGCCCGACCCCTCCCAGCCCAACCTCGGCATCCGTCCGCTGCCCAACCTTGAGACCAAATTCGTCGCCGCCAATACGCTGATCGGCATCAAGAAACCGGAGTCTCAGGGAAGGCTGTTCGACGACCCCAAGGTGATTGACCTGACACAGGAGTTGGGAGACATCCGTCACCAGATGTTCACCGCCCGGACTCCTTTGACGAAGCAACGGTTGCGAGATCGGGATGACGCCCTTCGTGCAGCACTGGCGGCACAAGTCAAGACTGCATTTGTGCGGGCGAACGAGGAAGAGCAGCAGAGAATCCGCAGTGAATTAGAGCAAACGAAATCGAAGCTCGAGGAAGAAAAAGCCAAGCCGCCTGAATGGCATATCGAGCGGTTCAAGAACCTCTTCGGCGAGATCGAGGAAACGCGGATAGACCTGTCCAAGAAGCGCAAGCAACACCTGCAGTGGCGCATCAGAGAATTGGAAACCCAACTCCGTCGGACAAGGCAGGTCGCCAACGAAATCGACACCGTGGTCTATCAACTCGCCCACTGGAACCCCTACGACCAAAACGCCAGCGCCGACTTCTTCGACCCCGAATGGATGTTCGGCATCACCACCGGCTTCGATGTGGTGATTGGGAATCCGCCGTATATCCGAGTTGACGAGTTACGCACCGAAGACAAAGACGCGTACAGAAAAATTTACTCATGTACCACAGGCAAGTACGACTTGTACTATCTCTTCGTTGAACGCGGACTCAAATCCCTTCCCGCAGGAGGGACTCTATGCTTCATCACGCCCAACAAGTTTTGTGCTGCTGCTTCAGCAGCGACGTTGCGCGGGCTAATTTTTACTCACACACAGGAAGGGGAAATCGTAAGCACGTCCAAACTAGGAGTTTTTGAGGAGGCCGCTAATTACCCCGTTATCGGCATTTACCACCTTGGTTCTACCAAGGGGGAGTTACTTGTGCGCGAGGCTGTTAGCATTGATGCAATCCGTGATTCCTCGCCAAAGGCGTATTGCTTACCGATAAAGGTGTTCGAAACTCTCCCCGAAGGCATCATCCCGATCAATGTTTCTCAGACGGAGATCGATTTTGTCATCCGGCAGTTACGGCGGGGTTATCGCCTTGGTTCTGTATGCAGTATTTCTGAGGGACTACGACTTCCGGCCAGCTACGAACGCGAACAGCATAGCGATTTTATGATTGTGAAGCAGTTTCAGTTTGAGAGGTGGACCAGAATCCGCCAGGGAGCGTACATCTCAGAGAGAGACTTAAAGCGAGTTGTCAGCCCACGGTCTGACCGATTCGCCAAGATCGCCAGCCCGAAGGTCGTGATTGCCGAAGACGCTTTGCAGATCACCGCTACGGTTGACGAGGACACTTGCGTTCCCCAGGGTGGCGTTTACTTCGGGGTGGTGACGGACAGTCGTGTAAAACTACGCTTTGTGCTGGGTCTCTTGAACTCACGACTCGCTTCTCGAATCTATGAGATCCTCTTTGGTGGGATGCATATGGGCAGTGGATACCTTCGCTACCGGACAAACTTCTTGGAGAAGTTGCCCATCCCCGACGTGCCGCCGGAAAAACAGCAGCCAATCATTGCGCTGGTGGACAAAATCCTGGAGGCGAAGCGCGCCGACCCAAATGCAGACGTGTCGGCGCTGGAGCGAGAAATCGACCAGCACGTCTATCGCCTCTACGGCCTGACGCCGGAAGAAATTAAGATTGTGGAGGATGGCACAAAGTGAGCCAGGCCGACCGTCGGGCGTTGGACGAGGTGGTGTTTGACGCGTTGGGGTTGACGGCAGGGGGGCGGG
>JANWWB010000081.1 GCA_025056515.1 Anaerolineales bacterium | reverse complement strand
TACGTCCCTGGCGGAACAGGAATCTCAAACTTCGATTGATTTTCTGAAGTGAGAATGGAGTAATAGACGCTTAAGTCATTCACACTAAAAGCCACGACTCGAAGAGGAGGAATATACTCACTAGGATACATTAACGTTCCGGCAATCATACCCTGCAGCGGCTGAGTGGCTGTCGGCAATACAACGGGAACAGAAGGAGAAGACTCTCGAGTTGGCGTCGAAGCAAGTTGCGGCGAGGTTGAAAGATTGCAAGCCAGCGCCAACAAGACAACCGCTAACCCTAATAGCCAGAAAGAGACTTTTTGCCTCATCCTCTCACTCCGAATGTTCATGGGCTAACGCTCTTGTCATCTGCCCGGATTTTGATTGTACCTCTACGTTCAAAAAGGTCATCCTCTCTAGAGGTCTTACGGCACGCCTGCAGGTTTATCGCGATACGCGCCAGACCAATCTGTAATATCGCAAACAGCAGTTTGGTTAGCCTTTACTTCGATTATCACAGTACAGCCGCCGCGCGGCCCATCCGAAGAATAGGCAACAACCTGGTAACGCCCGGCCGAGACATAACCATTCATCAAGTACGAAGTCGCTCCCGGCGCTGTAACCCAGTACCAATAATGATACGGCGGATTCTGTTCATAGGCCACAATGGTAAAACGCGGTGTACCGCCAAACGGATACCCCACGATAGCACCGCTAATCGAGCCCAAACCCCGCTCCGGTGTGTTCGTTTTGACAGGAGTGCTGGTAAACAAGGGAGGCTCAGTTACTGCTTTTGTCATCGTGGGGAAAGGTGTTGGGGTAAACAGAATCGCCTGAGTCGGTATGTCCTGTGGAGCCTGCGCAGTGACGATGGCAGTCATGGTAGCCGCAACGCTTGTGCCCAACCAATCTTGAGCCGGCACAGGTGGCGTAGCAGTCTGGGGTAAATGACAACCAGCCAACCAAAGTGCTAAAACGAGAAAAGAAAGCGCAAAATACCCAAAAGGATGTGCCGATTGCATCATTTCCTCCGTCCTTGTTCAAGGATTATACCGTCTTACGCAAAAGGGGACTCTGGGCCAATTGTCCTAGCACCTCAAGGAGGCGTTCTTGCCAACGGCCGGATTTGGCAAAGGTACACCAATAAGCATTCTTACCGCCACGCACATCAGGTGCGAAATCGGGCAAACGCACAGACTCCTTATCACCCGTCTCAGGCCAGGGATACCGCAAGACAATCTGACCATTTTCCATGCTAACCGAGCTTAAACCAGCTCGTTCGGCTAATAATTTGATGTGAAGTTGATAAAACAAATTGCGCACCGGTTCCGGCAAAGGACCAAAACGGTCAACAAACTCTTCCTGCAGAGCTTGTAACATTCCTTCATCTTGGATGTCCGCCAGACGGCGATACAGGCGCAAGCGCAATGACGGGTCAGAGACATAGGATTCAGGGATACTGGCCGGCAATGGTAATTCAACGGCAACTGGCAAACCGGTCTCGCTTAGGAGAGGAGCCTCTTCCGAAGCGGGGGACGGCAACCCTTGGGCACGGCGCAAATTCCGTACCGCCGCTGCCAGCATTCGGGTATAGAGATGAAAACCGACGGCCGCAATATGACCGGATTGGCGAGTCCCCAAAAGTTCACCGGCACCGCGCATTTCGAGATCTCGCATTGCAATCGAATAACCGGCGCCCAACTGCGTATTCTCGGCGATGATTTCCAGCCGCTCCTGTCCTTCAGGCGTGGGACGAAGCTTGCGATGACGAAAGAAATAGCAATAGGCGCGCGCAGCGCCCCGACCGACCCGGCCGCGCAACTGATAGAGTTGCGCCAGACCAAAAGTATCGGCGCGGTCAACAATCAAAGTATTCGCATTCGGAATATCCAACCCCGACTCGATAATCGAGGTTGAGAGCAATACATCTACCTCACCAGCCGTAAAGCGACGCATGACCGAAGCAAGCTCCGCTTCGGGCATCTTCCCGTGTGCAACAGCAATACGTGCCTCAGGGACTAACTTTTGCAGGTGCAACTTCATCGCACCAATCGTTTGGACGCGGTTGTGGACGAAGAAAACCTGTCCGCCACGTTCTAACTCGCGCAGAATCGCTTGCCGAACTAGTTGTGGAGAATAGGGTCCAACATGCGTAACAATCGGAAGGCGCTCATCAGGAGGAGTGTTGAGCATAGAAATATCGCGCACACCGGTCAAAGCCATGTAAAGCGTACGCGGGATAGGCGTGGCCGTGAGGGTTAGGACATCCACCTCGGTACGCAATTTTTTCAAGTGCTCTTTATGCGTTACGCCGAAGCGCTGTTCTTCATCGATGATGACCAGTCCAAGATCTCGGAAGTGCACATCTGAGGAGAGAAGGCGATGGGTGCCAATCACAATATCGACTGCTCCGGTTGCTAAACCTTGGAGAATCTGCTCCTGTTCTTTCGGCGAGCGAAAACGCGAGAGCATCTCGACATTCACAGGAAAAGTAGCCAGACGCTGTTTGAAAGTTTCGTAATGCTGCTGCGCCAAAACAGTGGTTGGGACAAGAATAGCCACTTGTTTCCCATCCATAACAGCCTTGAACGCTGCTCGTAAGGCGACCTCGGTCTTGCCATAGCCAACATCACCACACAGCAAGCGGTCCATTGGGCGCGGCGATTCCATATCACGCTTGA
This sequence comes from Anaerolineales bacterium, assembly GCA_025056515.1. Lineage (GTDB taxonomy): Bacteria > Chloroflexota > Anaerolineae > Anaerolineales > Villigracilaceae > UBA877. Next base: position 137 of record JANWWB010000081.1, on the reverse strand, counting down.
TTTGCTCGAGCGCTTGAATCTGATCGGGAGTCTCGACATAGGGGAAGGAACCTTCAAGTTCCTGCTGCCAAGGGGTATCGGGTTGAAAAGCGTGGCCGCGCGCAATCTGCCGGCGCGCATATAGCTCAAGACGCTCG
>JANWWB010000052.1 GCA_025056515.1 Anaerolineales bacterium | reverse complement strand
CGAGGTCTCGGCGGTTGTGGATCGGCAGGATGTGGAACGAGCCTGGGAACGGGCAGCATTGTTGCGGCGCGCCGGACTTCAGGCACTTGCGGTTGCAGCGGGACATCGGTGGACGGAGGGTGCAGAAAAAGAAGCGGAGCGCAAGGGAGTGGTGCTGCAGAAGGACGGGCAGATCAAGTTCGTCGAGCAGGCGCTGGGAATAGTCAAAGAGGTGGAGGGTTGAAAGCGAAATCATCGGCGTCTTGTGAGGCTAGATTTTGTGCCTGTTCCCCTGAAAAGATATTGCTCTGTGGCAAGGAAGGCAACATCGTTCTTTTTGCATCTTCGCGAGCGGTATAGCTGCCACGAGCTCTTGCTACGCTGGGAGCTTGCGTCCTCTATGCTTCGCTTGGGGCAGGCGCTACGCTCACAATGCTGTGATTATCCGTGTTTGAAAAAATCAGCCAGACATCACCATTGACCCTTGCCCTGATTTTCTCCCATGGGTCGAGGGAAATGGCCGTAAATTGGGGGGCGCTGCCGAAGACGGCACATCTTAATCTCCCCCCATGCTCATCGCGATAGGAAGCGGGGACAAGAATAGCTAGAGAAGTGCACCAAAGTACAGAGAAAAGCTTTCTGTGCTTTTTGTAGTTTTCCACTGATTTTCATAATGAAATCACATAATAGGACGCCGTTTGTGTGAAAATGCGCAAAATTCTCTTGCTTTCCTTAAGGAAAGATTGTAACATAGGAATTGAAATGTTCACTTTCTGGAAAGGAGCTTATCATGCGTCCCTTGTACCGACTTATGGTTTTCTTGTGCGTAGTTGGTTTGCTCTTGCCGGCTTGTCGACCGGCTGAACCGGCGGATTTGGTCTTGCTCAACGGCGTCATATACACTGTAGATGCAAAGCGGACAATTGCCGAGGCAATGGCTGTTCGAGGGGATACGATTGTGTATGTGGGGAGCAACCGAGGCGCTCAGGCATATATTGGCCCAGATACGCACATTCTCGACTTGAAAGGGAAACTTGTCCTGCCGGGCCTGATCGACAGTCATGCCCATGCTACCTCAGGGGTTTCGGATATTTATGAGGTAGCGCTCTACGGGATTGACTCGTTAGAGGGGTATCAACAAGCCATCCGCGCCTTTCTGGAGGACAAGCCTGGGCTGACTGCTTTGCAAGGTGCAGGCTGGGTCAATGGTGTTTTTGGTCCTAAAGGGCCAACGGCGGCAATGTTGGACGAGGTTGTCCCGGATATTCCGGCGGTATTATATTCGGAGGATTACCACAGCGTCTGGCTAAATAGCAAGGCGCTCGAGCTAGCGGGAATCACGGCTGAGACGCCAGACCCGCCTGGCGGCATCATCGAGCGCGATGAAAAGGGCAATCCCCTGGGCACGTTGCGCGAGACGGCAATGGACCTGGCTGCGGACGTGATTCCGCCGTATACGGTAGAACAGTATCTTGAAGGGCTTGCCTATTTTCAAGCGTTCGCTCATTCCCTCGGTTTGACGACTGTCTATATCCCGAGCCTGCCCGGCGGTATGGAGGAGGCACTGCTTGCCCTCCATGAGTTTGAGGCTTCAGGAAATATGACCATTCGTTTCCCGACAGCAATAGGCGTCAATCCGGAAGATGACCTATCGGTGGTCAACGACCTTGTGGCCCGGCGCAAGGCTGAAGCGGGTGGTTACTTCTGGATTCAAGCGGCCAAGATTTTCATGGATGGCGTCTTGGAGGGCGGAACGGCCTATCTCGAGGAACCCTACCTACATCAGCCGGGGAAGGGCGAGCTACTCTGGGACCCCCAACACTACAATGAGATGTGTGCTGCGCTGGATAAGGCCGGCATCCAAATCCATGTCCACGCAATTGGCGATGCTGCAACTCGCTTGGCATTGGACGGTTTTGCGTATGCCCGTCAGGTCAATGGTCGGCGTGATGCCCGCAATATGATCACTCATCTCCAGCTGGTCAATCCACAAGACATTCCCCGTTTTGCCGAACTAGGGGTGGTAGCCGTCCCCCAACCCTATTGGTTTGTGGTGGATACGTATTATCACCAAGCGGTTGAATATGTTGGGCAAGCGCGCGCCGACCGGCAGTACCCGATGAAGAGTTTCTTTGACAATCGGGTGAAAGTTGCTGCTTCTAGCGATTATCCCGTCACCTGGCCACCTAACCCAATGAACGCCATCGAAATTGGCGTGACGCGCACCGTGCCGCGTGATGTGCCGGGGTATGTCGAACCGGATTATGAAACGCCGCTTAATCCCTTCGAACGGGTCACAGTGGAGCAGATGATTGAAGCCTTCACGATGAACGGCGCCTATGCGATTTTTATGGAGAATCAAATTGGTTCGCTTGAAGTGGGCAAGAAAGCAGATTTCATTGTTCTCAGTCAAAACATTTTGAAAATCGATCCACGCCAGATCCACAACACCGTAGTTTTGTTGACCTATTTTGAGGGCCGAGAAGTCTTCAGACACGAGCAATTTGGTGAATAATTGAGATGGAAAGCACATGATCTGCAAGCCAAGGCGAGATCGCGGCGGCTTGCAGATTTTGTTTGTTTGTGGCTGAGCGCTTGTCTGTTTCCGATATTTTTCATAGATTTGGCTGATGTTTTTCATATATAGCTTGGCTACATTAAAGGCGAAACTTGAACTTGAAATTCCATCTGAAAGGAGGTGTTTGCCATGTCCAGCCTGATTCGTTGGGAGCCGATGCGCGAAATGATGACTCTCCGTGAAGCCATGGACCGCTTGTTTGATGAGGCTTTCACCCGTCCTCTGACCCTGAGCGGATTTGCGCCGATGCCGGCCATTGATATGTATCAGACCGATGATGAGATTGTTGTCCGCGCCGCTTTGCCCGGTTTGAAGCCGGAGGATGTCCAACTCTCGGTGACAAACGGGATGCTGATCTTGCGCGGTGAATTCAAGCAGAAAGAAGAGAAGAAAGAGGCTACTTGGCATATCCGCGAGCATCGCTACGGTTCGTTTGAGCGAGCGCTGGCTCTGCCAGTGGATGTGGAGACCGAAAAGGCCAGGGCTGAGTTCGAAGATGGTATTCTAACCATCGTCTTGCCGAAGGCCGAGGCGGTCAAGCCGAAGACCATCAGCATCAAGGTCAAATAATTCGGGCGTTTTCTCCTCCTGGGTGCGGGCTTCTCTCCGTTGCGGAGAGGAGCCTGCCCTTTAAGCGGGCCTCAGCGGAAGCATTCTTGCATTCTCCCAAGACTCGCTAGGATGCTTGCTACAAATAGGGCAGCGGAGAAAACCGTTTGGGCGAGGTCCTTCGGCGCTTCTTCCCCTCCTTAACGGCTTTTGTGCTCATACCTTCTTCACCCAACAGGTCTAAAAG
>JANWWB010000048.1 GCA_025056515.1 Anaerolineales bacterium | reverse complement strand
AGGAGCGAGGAAGATAAGCATTGATCGCAATATAGTCACCGTGACGCGCTTGGGATAGAAATGCAGTGAACAGGTCTGATAACGATTCGCCTTGCAGGGGGCGGGGAGCAAACGCTTGAATCCCTGCTTGCTCCCAAAACGGGATCGGTTCCTCGAACCTGCCAGATTGAAGATAGTCGGTTATCTTGCGCTTTGTCCGGTCTTTATTATCTTGCACATCCGGCTGGTTGAAAGCATTGACGCCCAAAATATGACAAGCAATCACCGTAGCAATTTCCCAGCGATAGAATTCGGCCATCAAGGAATAGGCATCCGGGACAAAGAAATCCAACACCGGATGACCGGCATCCCGAAGCGCCTGAACGGAGGCTTCTTGCTCACCGGTTGCCTTTAGATATACGAATAGCCGGTCCGGGCCGTATTCGGTGATGGGCGCGAGCGGCTCGCCATCCACAACCACAATCCCTTTCCCCTCCTTGCCTGAAGACTCGGCCATCAGCTGTTCCAACCAGGAACCAAATGCCGCTAGCGGTGGATCCGTCAGCACGGTCAGCTTGTCACGCCCGGCTAGAGCGGCTTCTCCCACCACTGCGCCCAAGACCACGCCGGGATTGCGCGCTGCAGGCAGGTCGGCGCGACACTCATCCATCATCACCTTGGCGTTCTCCAGAACACGCTGGAGGTCATAGCCCATTAAGGCCATTGGAAAGAGGCCAAAATGAGAGAGAACAGAGAATCGTCCTCCTACGCTCGGGTCGGCAAGCAGGAGATGGCGGAAGCTGTACTTGCGTGCCAACGCTTCGAGCGAAGTCCCCGGGTCGGTGATAGCGACAAAGCGAGTGCCATCGCCGCCGGACAGGCGCCAGAAATACTCAAACATAGCGCTTACTTCTGCCGTACTGCCGGATTTGGATGACACGATATACAGGCTTTCAGCAGGAGGAAACTCTCTGGCTGCTTGCGCCACCTGGATGGGGTCGGTGGAATCAAGGATGGCGAAGTCAATGTTGTTCCCCTGGGTAACTTGACGGCCAAAGACAAGCGACATCACTTCAGGCGCCAGCGAAGAACCACCCATACCGAGCAAGAGAAACTTTTGAATGCCTGCGCGATGGATTTCCTCGGCGGCAGCCTGAATTTCAGGCAAATGAGCTTGAGAAGCCTCTGGCAAAGTCAGCCATCCCAGGCGCTTACGAATTTCGGCTTGCCCTTGCGGGTCAGTCGTCCAGAGAGATGGATCGCCCTGCCACAAGCGGGTAGGAATTGAAGCAGCATCCAGCTGAGCGATTCGCTCCTGGACGGCTGAGGCTAGAGGTTCGAGCGCAGCGAGCGCCGTCTGACGGCGAGATTCGATTGCCTTCAAGAGCTGATCAAAAGAATCGGCAAACGCGCGAACACCCTCATCTTCCAGTTCTTGCGTCACGCGGTCAATCGAAATGCCGAGATGTTCCAATTCGCTCAAGAGCCGACGGGCATCCTCAACACCTTCCGTGAGGGTGAGTGCTGCTCGTCCATGGTCACGGAAAGCATTGAACGTTTGCGGTGGAACGGTGTTCACAGTATCTGGACCGATGAGATTGTCCACATAAAGCGTATCCGGATAGGCCGGATTTTTGGTGCTGGTAGATGCCCAAAGCGGACGTTGTACGCGCGCCCCAGCGCGGGCCAGGCGTTCCCAACGCTCACCTTTGAAGGTTTCAAGGAAAGCGAGATAAGCCAAGCGGGCATTGGCGATCGCCGCCCTCCCACGCAGCGGAGACTCGGAGGGCAAAAGGGCATCGACCTTCGTATCCATACGAGAGACAAAGAACGAAGCCACCGACGCCAAAGTCTGCAGATCTTGACCGAGCTTAAAGCGGTCTTCTAACCCTGAGAGGTAAGCATCCATCACTTCACGGTAGCGTTGGATAGAGAAAATCAGCGTAACGTTGACATTGATGCCTTCAGCAATGGCGCGCCGAATCGCAGGAAGCCCCTCGCGAGTTGCGGGAATTTTGATCATCAAGTTCGGGCGGCCAACACGTTGCCAAAGTTGCCGCACCTGTGCTATAGTTCCTTCGGTATCATGTGCCAAGGCAGGATGAACTTCCAGCGAGACGTAGCCATCGCTGCCGCGAGTTTCCTCGTAAAGTGGCAGGAAAAGGTCACAGGCGGCCTGAATATCTTCGATCGCCAATTGCCAGAAGATCGATTCGGCATCCCAGCCGGCCCAAGCAAGCGGAATCAGCGCCGTGTCATAGTCACTCGTTCGGGCAATGGCATGATAAAAAATAGTAGGGTTCGAGGTGACACCGCGAATTTCGCCGCGCCGAATGATTGCTGCCAATTCA
>JANWWB010000032.1 GCA_025056515.1 Anaerolineales bacterium | reverse complement strand
GAAGTGCTTGCACCAACTTGATAACCCGCAGAGCAAACGCCCGTGTCCTCTCCCTCAATTCTTCTGGTTTCACTCTCTCCTCCTCATTTGTCCGTTTTTTGATGGAATGTAGCGATTATACCAATCCCTCAATCACCCAATCCTTTAATCCCTCAATCACCCAATGAAGGAGTCCCAATGTCTCTCATCCAAACCGAAAACCTGACCAAAATCTACGGCAAGGGCGAAGCCGCCGTCACCGCCCTCGACCACGTCAACATCGCCGTCAACGAAGGCGAATTTGTCGCTGTGATGGGGCCCAGCGGTTGTGGTAAATCCACTCTGCTACATCTCATCGGCGGCCTCGACCGCCCCACCGAGGGCAACGTCCGCATCGAAGGCGTGGCCCTGGCCGAAATGGACGACGATACCCTGACCAAGCTGCGCCGCCGGAAAATCGGCTTCGTCTTCCAGTTTTTTAATCTCATTCCGGTGCTAACTGCTGTGGAGAACGCCGCCCTGCCGGTCATGCTGGATGGCGTCAAACCCGCCGAGGCGAAGAAGCGCGCCGCCGAATGGCTGACCCGCTTCGGGCTGGGTGACCGTCTCGCCGCCCGCCCCGACCAACTCTCCGGCGGACAGCAACAGCGCGTCGCCATTGCCCGCGCCCTGGTCTCCGAACCGGCGCTCATCCTGGCCGACGAGCCGACCGGCAACCTCGACACCCGCTCCGGCGACGAAATCGCCTCGCTCCTGCGCGATGTCACCAAAAAGTACGGCCGCACCGTCGTCATGGTCACCCACGACCCGCGCATCGCCGCCTACGCCGACCGCATCATCTTCCTCAAGGACGGCAAGGTGGTGGACGAAACCTACCTGGAACGCAAGAACAAGGACAACGCCCAGGTGCTGACCAACGTGATGGAGCGATTAAGCGATTGAGTGATTGCACGATTGTGCAATGATTTCCACCAATCCTCAACCGCCCACTCACCCAATCACTCAACACCCAATCACTCAACATCCAATCACCCAATCACTCAATACCCAATCACCCAATGGACTTGCCTATGAACCTCCAACTGACCCTCGCCTGGCGTTATCTGACCGGGCGCGTCCTGCGCACCACCCTGACCACCTTCGCCGTCATCTTCGGCGTGATGGTCATCTTCGGCATGAACATCGTCCTGCCGACCATGATGGAAGGCTTCAAAGCCAACATGATGGCCGCCGGAGGCGTGGTGGATGTGACCGTAACGCACGTCACGACAAGCGCGTTCCCGGCGGAGGTGGCACACAAACTGGACGGCATCCCGTCCATCCGCGCCTATTCCGCCTCGCTGGAGCGGACCGTCAACCTGCCGCCCGATTTCGTGGACGACGACCCCGCCCGCCCCGACCGCATCAGCGCCGTCAACCTGGTCGGAGTCGAACCGGAGGCGGCGCGCAGCCTGCAGGTCTACCTGATTGACGAACCCGGCCGCTTCCTGCAAGCCGGCGACACGAACGCCGCCGTCATCTCCCAATCCCTGGCCGACGCCTGGGGCGTGCGCCTCGGCGAGACCATCTCCCTGCCCTCGGTGGACGGCCTGACCGAGCTGACCATCGTCGGCATCCTGCCGCCGCGCACCCGTCCCGGCAACGAGGAAGTGCTGGTGACCCTGGCGCAGGCGCAGGCCATGACCGGCCAGCCGGGGCAAATCAACACCATCCGCATCGCTCTCACCAGCGTGGACGAATCGGCGCGCGCCGAAGCGGTGGCGGCCATCGAGTCTGCCCTGGGCAGCGATTACCAGATTGGCTCGCTCGACCCCGGCTCGGAGATGTTCGCCAGCCTCAAACTGGGGCAGGCCGCCTTCAACATGTTCGGCGTGCTGGCCCTCTTCATGGGCGGATTCATCATCTTCAACACCTTCCGCACGGTCGTGGCCGAGCGGCGGCGTGATATTGGCATGTTACGCGCCCTGGGCGCCACCCGCCGCACCATCACCGGCGCCATCCTGACCGAAGGCCTGGTGCAAGGCGTGCTCGGCTCGCTCATCGGCCTGGCGCTGGGATATCTCTTGGGCGCGCTCGTTGTCCGCCTGGCCGCCGAGCCGATGAAATCCTTCCTGAACATCAACATGGGCCGCCCGGTCATTTCTCCGGCGCTGGTCATCACCTCCCTGCTGCTGGGCGTGGGCGTGACCCTGCTCTCGACCCTCCTGCCGGCGCGCAATGCCAGCTGCGTTACGCCGATGGACGCCCTGCGTCCTTCGGTGGCCGAGGTGGAGTACAAGCGCCGCGCCGGGGCCAGTTTCATCGCCGGCGTGGTGATGATTGGGATTGCACTCATCGGCCTGGTCAGCGGGAACATGGGGCTGATTGCGCTGGGCGGCCTGCTCTTCCTGGGCGGGCTAATTCTGGTCGCCCCGCTGCTCCTGCGACCGATTGCCTGGGCCTTTGGTCATCTGCTGGCCTGGTTCTACGCCCGGCAGGGCATCGCCGACCTGGCGCAGGGGAATCTCACCCGCCAGCCGGGGCGCGTCACCGTCACTGCCAGCGCCACGCTCATCGGCCTGGCCATCATCGTCGCCCTGGGCGGCATGACCACCAGCCTGACCGGCATGATGGGCGACCTGTTGCACAAGACCCTCGGCAGCGACTATCTCTTCATCCCGCCTTCGATTGCCGTCTGGAACAGCGACATGGGCGCCAGCCCGCAGTTCGCCGCCCGTTTGCGCGAGGTAGAGGGCGTGGAGGCCGTCACCAGCCTGCGCTTCGCCGCCGGCGCGGTCAACGGACAGGCCGTCTCGGTGCTGGCTCTCGACCCGCAAACCTATCCGCAGGTCGCCGGCCTGGATTTCACCGAGGGCAACGAGGCCGAAGCCTACGCCGCGCTCGCTTCCGGGCGCAATATGATTGTCAACGGCGCGTTCCTGGCTACGCTGGGGGTCAAGGTCGGCGAAACGGTCGAGATGACCACGCCAAACGGTCCGCGCCCGTACACCATCGTCGCCGAGGCGATGGACTTGCTGAACGCCAAAGTGGTCACCGTCTATATCTCGCACGCAAATCTCGCCGCCGACTTTGGCCGCACGGACGACGTGTTCATCATGCTCAACCTCAAGCCCGGCGTTGCGCTCGAAGACGTGGACGCCCAGATCAAAGCCATCGCCGCCGATTACCCGCAGTTCACCGTCATGGCCGGCAAGAAGTACATTGACGACATGATGCAGTACATGAACGCCGTGTGGGCGGTGATGTTCTTCCTGCTCATCTTCCTGTCCATCCCCTCGCTGATTGCGATGATGAACACGCTGGCCATCAACGTCATCGAGCGGACGCGTGAAATCGGCATGGTGCGCGCCGTGGGCGCCACCCGCAAGCAGGTACACCGCATGGTGGTAGCCGAGGCGTTGCTCCTGGCGGCGGTCGGGACGGCCTTTGGCATCCTGGCCGGGCTGTATTTGGGCTACGTCATCGTCTCCGGCATCGGCGTCATGTTCCCGGTCGCCTATCAATTCCCGCTGGCCGGCGTGCTGGCCGGTCTAGCCGTCGGCCTACTCTTCGGCGCGCTGGCGGCGGTCATCCCGGCGCGGCAGGCGGCGCAGTTACAGGTGGTGGAGGCGCTGCGGTACGAGTAAAGAGATTGGCCATGCAGAACTTGTAGGACAACTCGAGCGAGTTGTCCTACAAGCCTATTTAACAAGTTTTCATCACATACTGATGAAAAGTGAATAAGGGGAGGTAAGTCACATTGGCCCGGGTTTCATGTATAATCATTCTCAATGAACCACTTGATTCAAGAGACTCTTTTTGACTTGACGACGGTCACTAAGTTAACAGCGCGTCGTCGAAACGTTTTGCGCTCGCCTAAGCAACACGGGAACGCCGATGAGGACGCGCGTCCCTACTTGGCCGAATTAGGGCAGGAACTTATTTCTGCCCCGCAAGCCATTCAATTTCAACCGAATACATCTGAACCTGTTCACCGTTGGTCGCCTTACGTACAGGGATTCTCGGCCGGTTTTGTGCAGCGCACCTTGGAGCGATACCGACATGAGTACGAAAGGCCAGTTGTCCTTGACCCCTTTGCCGGGAGCGGTACGGTCCTGGTACAAGCGAAGATGAACGGACTGCCGTCGTGGGGGATTGAGTTGAATCCATTACTGCAGTTTGTCGGTCGCGTTAAAGTTAACTCCTGGAAAACACCTATAGAGAGGCTGATAGAAGTTGCCAACCAAGTTCTGAATAGCCAGACTCTGACTGACGCCCCTCCTTTCCTGAAATCCGAAACTCAGTTTCGCCCAAAGGTGCTCCTTCACCTCAGGAGGTTGAAAGGAGGCATTGACGCCTTTCACCCTGCAGATGAAGTGGATTCTCAAATCAAAGACCTCCTGTTGTTGGCCTTTGCCTCTATCCTGGTAGACAGCAGCAACCTGAAGCGCGCTCCCTGTCTCGGCTATGCGCCGACGAAAATCGTGGGGGATGATGTGCCGCTGCGGTTGTTTTCTCAAAAAGTCCGGCAAATCGCCGATGATTTGAGTTTCTGTCAGAGCCGGCTCGCCACCTATCTTGATACACCAGCAGAAGTGTTGTTGGGGAATTCCATGCAAGTCCGGCCGGACACGTTATGCGATTTGATTATCACCTCTCCACCATATATGAACGGCCTGGACTATGTGATGAACTACAAGATTGAGATGGCGTGGCTAGGGTTCGGACAGAGTCATCGTGATTTAAAATACCTTAAAGACCAAATGGTTGTATGTGATAACGTTTCCAAAAGTCTGATTCGCTCCTTTGAAGAGGCCCAGCCTTACACCAATTCCTGGCTTGAAACTATTAAAGAACAGATTGCTCTTCATATTCAGCGAAGGGGAACATACCGCCGACAGGATATGCCATCTATCGTTCATAAGTATTTTGATGATATGTACCGCGTGATGCGAAACGTGGTAGAGATTCTCCGGCCAGGGGGTAGGTTTATCTTGGTTGTGGGTGACAGCCTCATCGCAGATGTCTATGTTCCTACGGATCTGATTCTGGCTCGCATTGGTCAGGAGCTAGGACTCCAGATTGAGCGGCTGGAAAAGGCACGCGAACGGCGATCGGGCCAGGTACGTAGTTATCGCTTACGCGAAACAGTAGTCACTCTCAGAAAGGATTCATAATGGGGAGAGATGACCTCGGTTATTGGAGCATTCCTGCCAACGGCCTAGGAATTGTGCGTGCCAGAACGTTGCTGGGAAATTTACGTCTTTGGGATTTTCCTCGCTCCGAGGCTGCTTTCTTGCAGGTCGTTCAAGAAATCAGCCAGGCCCCTATTCCGGGAGTCTATGTGTTAATTGACGAACGTCCAAACAAAAAAGTGTACGTTGGACAAACAGAAAACCTGGCAAATCGCCTCCTGTCTCATATCAAAACCCCTGAGGCAAAAATCCGAAACTGGCAACGCGCTCTGGTATTCAACGATGGCCGGAGCTCACCGCAATCTGATTTAACCGAAGAAAACGTGCGGCTCGCTTTGGAAGACTATCTGGTTCAATTGTTCAAGATAAACCGCTATGAGGTAGTCACGTCTGCAACTCGTGCCCCTGTTCTGTCTCCGCAGCAAACCGTTCTTGTAAACGCCTACCGCGAGGAAATCAACTGGCTCCTTTCCAATAAAGAAAAAGTGTCTCGTTTTATCTTCGGAAAAAGGGATGACGAAATTTACCTAGACGATGTCAAGAGAATGCTTATCCAAAGAGGGCATACTATTCAGGAATGGGGGACATTGTATGGTGTTGTTGACGGGCAACCTACGATTATCCGTCCTGGCAGTAAGAAAGAAAAAGGCTGGCAGATTACCTTTAGAGGAAGCAAGTCTCTAGCTCAGTTAAAAAAAAGGGACAGGTTTCTTGCTCATCCCTAGAGGAAAAGTGGTTTTTCTTCCGCTACAAGAGATCAAATCTCTGGTGGTCACCATTGATTCGCAAGCCTTAGATAGAGATACGCTGGATGTCTTTGTTCGCTTTGAAGAAGATTGTATCTCACTGATTTACAAACAAGGGAAAAAGGACATTACCGGTTATACGGTCGAACCCTATCTGTAAGTACGAATCCGGCTTAGCTTGAGTCAAAATCTCTTCCCCGATGTATTGACAACAAGGTTAGGAGCATGTTCTTCCTATGTTCACTCCTCGCGTCTGGGTTGTCTAAATTAAATGCCGATGCCCTGGCGCAATGACCGAAACGCAACAGGGATACTGGGTTTTGTTACTTGGCATTGGCGCGATTTATGGGAGGGTGAAGCCGAAGCCCCAGAATTCTTCACCGAAATCCGAAAAATTACGCTATATTCTTCTATTGCAAAGATCTGGAAAAATCAAAATGCATGTGTCATGATAAGCCTTTAAAGCCGGCAAAGCCCTGGCCTCACGCTAGACGACAAAGGCCTCTGAGGATTTGGGAGACCGCTTCCGTAGCTGTGCCGCCTCGCAGGGATATACGGTACCTTATGTTTGCAACAAAGCAATGCCAGATTATTTGGTTGATATGGACAAATTCGTTTCGCAAATTGGGCATTTTGTCCGAAAAGTCGACTTAAAACCGAAATTGAGCCCAGCGAGAATGGGCTAAAAGTTGAAGACCTCAGATTCGGGAGTCTCTTTAGTCGCCGGAAAAGTTTACAAGAATTGATGCGAATTCGGTAGAAGATACCCGACCGGCGCGCAGGTTGCCGGTCGGTTCAAATTTCTCCACACTATCTTCTTTCTTGACAATCATACAACATCCGCTCGCCCTGGCGAAAGCGCGTGAGGGGCGTGCAATGCCTTTCCACCCAACGAGCAATTTCTAATCGTAGTGAACGCTCACCGAAGAGGATGAAACGCAACTCGCCGGCGGTCACCATTTCTTCGAGACCGGTCGAATCAACGACCGGGTCTCCTCCGCTAAAACCGCCGAGATAGAGGACAGGTCGCCCGGTTGCCAAGACGAGCGGTGCCCCGCTTTGAGCGCTCGGGACGGCTACGAGGTATTTCATCCCCTGGGTGTTGGCCTGTAAATAGGCTATCAAAGCCGCATCCACCAGGGAAGGCTGACCAGGGCCAGGAGAGGAAATCTGACCAGGAAACGCTGACCGAGCGCCGACCGATTGCCCGCCATATGCGCTGGGCAGGTTGACATCCGGCCTCTGCTCGGCGACCGTCAGAATCGACCAAGCCATAGGGATGATCAGCAACGCAGCGATCAGCAGGCCATAGGCTGTTGGCAAAAGAAGAGCGGTCGCAACATACCGTCCGAGGAGAAGCGCCGTTAAACCCGCCACCAGCAAAACAGCGGCCAGAGGCATCCACCATGCCTCCTGCCCATACTGCTGAGCTAATCTCCATTCATAAGCTAAAGTTCCAACAGAGCCAAGCGCTAACACCCCTTGCGCCCAACCATGGTGCCGACTGCGCCATAGGATATGCACTCCCCCGCCGATAAGCGCACCGAGCGGCGCAGCTAGCATAACCAGGTAATAAGCATGAAAAAGATTGGCCATACTAAAAAAGACCACGCCAACCAGCAACCATCCACCCCACAACAGGGATAGCCGGTGTTCGGGAACCAAAGGCCGAGCAAAACGAGCGTTGAGAACGAGAAGCACCAGACAGACCAAGCCAAAAGGCAACAGCCAGCTGACTTCTTTGGCAAGCGGAGGGACAAAGAGCCTAACGGGCGAGGGGAGGCCGATTTCCTGAACAAACATTCCTCTGTTCGGTGGATTCACCGGATGAGGAGGTAGTGTTCCATCCGATGCCTGGGGTTGAGTAACTTGGCTAGGAATACAAGCCAAAAGATCACCCACCTGCGCACACGTGCCATGCACTATCCCCCCTTGGGGGAGCGTAACGAGGCAATCTGAACCGCTAACCAAGCCACGGCATGCTTCTGCGGCCTCAGGAGGCGGCTGGGGTCCTATGCTAGTCGCATCCAGACCTGAGGGATTGTCCCTGACCAGCGCAGGGGGGTTCCCCTGATTGCGCCAGCTCCCCAATAAACGCTCTAGGCCGTTGTGTCCGACAATCAACTCCATTACCGTATTGTTCTGGCTACTACCTACGTAAGGACGCGCCGAAGCAGGTGTTAGGTCTACTGCGAGTGCCCAAGAAAGGGAAATAGCCAGCAAAAGCAGGGTTGCTACGCCGAGATGTCGAAGTTTCTCACCAACTTTCTGAGGAGCGCTGACAAGATAGAGTGCATAGAAGGCAGGCAAAGGTAAAAATGCCTGAAGCATCTTGACATTGAAAGCCAGACCCATCCAAAACGCTCCGAGCAGCAGCCAGCGCAAGCGACCACTCTCAGTAGCTTCCAGGAACATCCAGGCCGCCAACAACAAGAAGAAGACCAACATCCCATCCATGGTGTTGTTGCGATTGGTGGCCAAGACGGTCGGCGTCAGCGCGAAGACCAGAGCGGCCATCAGCCCAGCCAAGACGCCAAGGCATCGTTTGACCAAATAGTAGAGCAAGGGAATGCTCAAGAGGCCGGCCAAGATATTTGGCAGGCTGGTGGAAACACCACTTACCCCAAGCACAGCGGCAAAAGCGGCCTCTAGCCACAGACCAAGCGGCGGCTTGTCCACCATAACAGAACCGCCCGGCTCGGCGGCGACGAAGAAGAAATTATGCCAAGATTGAAGCATAGATTTGACCGCCGCCGTATAGTAGAGATTGGCATCACCGATGGCCCGGAGGTTGTAAAAGTGTAGAAACGCCGAGAGCACTACAATTGCCAGCAGCGACAAGTGCGCTGGCGTCATCCACTTCCAAAGTGGTCGTTCAAGCCGAGAAGTTGAGAGACGAGTGAAACTGGAATTCGTCATCCACACATGTCTTTGGATTCAGCCTGTGTGCTATCAGAGATAGCACTTTATACCAACGCCTGATACAGCACCTCGGCGGGATGTAGCGCCTTCCGTCCCGTGCCGTGTGCGATCTGCTCATGGCAACTGATGCCTGCTGCCACAATCAACGTGGCCCGATCCTGAGCGCGCACTTTTGGAAACAGGGTGAGCTCACCCATTTTGAGCGATAGGTCGTAATGCTCGGCTTCGTAACCAAAGGAACCGGCCATGCCGCAGCAAGCCGAACCAGCTTCCTCTACCTGGTAGCCAAGGAAACTAAGCAACTCTTGGCTGTACTGTACGCCGATGAGCGCTTTTTGATGACAGTGCCCGTGAAGCAGGAGCTTACCCTGCTGCGGCTTGAACTTTCCGCTCAAGCGGCCAGATTTCATTTCACGCCAGAGAAATTCCTCCAAAGAGAGCGAATGCTCTGCAACAAGACGGGCGCGCGTATCGTTTGGAAAGAGCGACAAATTATCGTCGATCAGCATCGAGAGGTCGCTCGGTTCTAGAGTGATAATCAGAAGGCCTTGAGTCGCATAGGGCGCCAGAAAATCCAATGCCTGTTGTGCTTTCTTGCGGGCAAGGGGTAAGTCACCTTTTGAAAAAGCCGGGCGTCCGATGTCATGAATAGGGGGGACAATCACTTCATAACCACACGCTTCGAGGACATAGTAGGCGGCGCGTGCGACTTCGGGATAATTGTAATTGCGCGCAACATCCACCAAGAGCACAACCTGTTGATTACGGCGAAGTCGCTTTTGGCGACGATAGAAAGCGTCAAAGGTCTGGCGCGCAAAGGTCGGGAAAAGACGTTTGGAGGCGAGATGAAGCATGCGGTTCAGCACGAAGCGAAGAGGTTTGGACCGTAGCATCCAATTGGTCAAAGGGGCGCGCCAACCACCGGCCAAGTGGCTGAGTTCACCAAAATAAGCAAAGAAACGTGAACGTAAAGGGATAGGGTGCTTTTGATAATATTGATGCAGGTATTCTGCCTTGAGTTTGGCCATGTCCACCGAAGATGGACATTCCGTCTTGCAAGCCTTGCAACTGATGCACCAATCGAGCGTAGTATAGAGGGCCGGGTCATCCAAATCCACTTTGCCCGAAATGGCTGCGCGCAGGGCATTGGCGCGCCCGCGCGTGCTGAGCTGTTCATCGCGGCCGGCTTTATAGGTCGGGCACATATGGCCCGTCAACTGGCGACAAAGTGCCGTGCCATTGCACATCTCTACAGCGCGGTCGAAGCCTTCTGCTCCAAAGTCTAGCATCGGCCGAATCGGGATGGAGCGGTAAGTCGGCCCGTAGCGCAAGTGTTCGGTCATGGATGGAGCGTCTACGATATTGCCGGGGTTGAAGAGGTTGTGCGGATCGAAGATTCCTTTGACTTGCTTGAACAAGGCATACATATCCTCGCCAAAGAACTCCTGGTTGAACCAGCTGCGCAACCGCCCATCGCCATGTTCGCTCGAGAGAACACCGCCATATTGCTTGGCCAGGAGTCCGGCTTTGGCGATAATTTTGGGAAATTTTTCTACGTCGCTGCCGAGTTTGGCATTCAGGAAATTATGGACATGTAAGCAACCAGCGCTAGCGTGAGCAAAGTACGAAATTGGGTGATTGAGGTCGAGTGTGCAGTATTTTTCGAATTCCAGGATGTAGTCGGCTAAGTGTTCAGGAGGAACGGCGGTATCATCGGCGATTGCCAGAGGCTTGACATCGCCGCGCATGCCCATCAGAAAACCAAACCCGGCGGTGCGCACCTTCCAGACGGTTTCGATCGCAGCTGGATCGGTCAGCTGAACCACAGCGCCGGTGCGGATTCGATGTTTTTCCAGATGGCGGTTGAATGATTTCAACTTGGCCTCAAGCTCGGCCAAGCTATCCCCGTAGAATTCGACAATTAGGACATTGTTTGGATGCCCCTGAATGAAGGTGTGCATCTGGGAGGCGTAGACCGGGGCGTTTTCAACCAGGGACATCGTATGCGAATCGAGCATCTCGATCGCACTGGGATTGGCTTCCAGCAAAAGTGGGACCGAATCGAGCGAAGCGCGCAGGTCGTCGAAGTGAAGAATCGCTAAGGCGGTCATCTTGGGCGCTTTGACCAAATTGAGCTTGACTTCAGTAATGAATGCGAGCGTGCCTTCCGAGCCGCAAATCAGGCGCGCCAAGTTGAAGCGCGGGTCGAAAGGCCAGCGGAAAGAAAAGCCCTGCCCGTCGGTGAGGCGGTCTAGGTTATACCCACCACAACGCCGCCAATGGACAGGTGTGCTTTGACGGATAATGTGCAAATTGTGCGGATTGCGCACCAGCGCCAGCATGCAGCGATAGATCTTTCCTTCAAAGTCGTTGCGCGCTTGTAGTTGCTCCAACTCAGCTTCGCTCTTAGCTGAGAACTCCACCAGAGAGCCGTCCGACAAGATGGCCTGGACAGCTAGGATGTGGTCGGCAGTCATCCCGTACAGAATCGAGTGCGAACCGGATGAATTGTTGCCGACGACACCACCCAAAGCAGCGCGTGTCCCGCTGGCCGGATCCGGACCAAATTTGAGGCCATAAGGTTGTACATACGCGTTCAGCGAGGAGAGAAACACTCCCGCTTCAGCGCGCACCCATTTCTCTTCTGGATTGACCTCGAGAATGCGATGAAGATAGCGAGTTGTGTCAATGACCAGCGCTCGATTGACAGTTTGTCCAGCCATGCTAGTACCGCCGCCGCGCGGGAGAATCGGGACGCCAAACTGCGCTGCCAATTCGATTGCGGCCTGAATATCTTCTACCGATCGCGGCAGGAGAACGCCATAAGGCTCGACCTGATAAATGCTGGCATCGGAGCTATAAAGAACGCGGCTGATTTTATCTATGCGAAGCTCGCCGCTGATAGAACGGCGTAACCGAGAAAAAAATTCAGACAAAGTGGGTGTATCAGACATGTTCTGCTTTGGACCTTTGGACGAGGATACGTTCGTACTGTCGGCGAGAATCGTCAATATGTTGTGTCATGTAAGCAGCAGCTTCGGGGTTGCGATCGGCAATTGCTTCGACAATCAGTCCTTGCTGGCGGAAATAGTGGGAGAAAAATGCCTGTTCTTGTTCTGGATTTCCCCAGCTCGACCACACGACATGGAAGATTTCGATATAAGCCGAAATGAGGACATTCATCAACTCACCGAAGAACGGATTTTTGGCGCTTTCGGCAATGCCGATATGTAGATTCATGTCGGCGCGATGGAGGATTTCTGGATTTTGCAAACTTTCTCGAACCAAAGCACTTGGTTCGCGCAACTTTAAGGATATCCGCCTCGTCGCGACGTGTGGCAGCCAAACGGGCAGCTTGTACCTCGATCAGACGACGGACCTCGTAGCGGACTTTTACGGCTAGCTTGGAGATTGATCTCTGGGCGGCAGGGTGAGGGTGGCCAGATCGTTGCCAAGACCGATATCACGCGAGAACGGGCAAGCAGTCATCACAACCAACATGTTGCCATTTTGTACCACGAGGCATGAGCGGGGGCAAGCGGTCTATTCCGGTGTATTTCAAGAGTCCGGTAAGTTTTCGATGACAATCGGCTCGAGCGAATCGGCGGGTGAAAAACCAAACAGACGGGAATAGAAATACAATTCTGCTTCCAGAGCGCGCTTGATCGTCTCAGCTTTACGAAAACCGTGCTGTTCACCCTCGAAGAGCAGATAGGCGCAGGGTATGCCCCGGGCGCGCACAGCCTGGAACATCCTTTCAGCTTGATTGGGAGGCACAATCGGGTCGGAATCGCCTTGCAAGAGTAGAATTGGGGTGTGGAGCCGCTCGACGTGGTAAATAGGTGAACGCTCTTGATACAATTCACGTCGTTCCGGGTACGGGCCGACAAGTGTATCAAGATAATGGCTTTCGAATTTATGCGTTTCCAGCGCTAGAATTTCCAGGTCGCTTACGCCAAAGTAACTGGTTCCGGCGGCAAACACATCCCGGAAGGTGAGCGCTGCTAGGACCGTGAATCCGCCGGCACTGCCGCCCGAAATGACCATGCGACGCGCATCCACCCGTCTTTGGGCGGCCAAGAACAGAGCAGCGTTGCAACAGTCTTCCATATCCACTATGCCCCAGGCACCGTTCAAACGTTGGCGATAGGCGCGTCCGAAACCGCTTGAGCCGCCATAGTTCACATCGGCGACCGCAAAGCCCCGACTGGTCCAGAACTGGATTTCCAAATTCAACGTTGCTGCGCTAGCCGTAGTCGGTCCGCCATGGCAACGCACAAACAGGGGTGGTAATTCACCTGCTGGAGCGCTGAAATCGGGGTTGGTCGGCGGGTAGAAGAAAGCGTATCCCTTCTCCTCTCTGCCGGTTGGGAAGACAATAGGTTCGGGACGGGAGAAGTACGCCTTTGGGAAGGAGATTTCGATGGCATAGCGTAGGGTCTCTAGGACACCGGTTTCCAGGTTCAAGCGGCGCACACCGGTTGGCTCCTCGGGGGAGGCGGCTAGGAAAAAGACAAACCGACCATGGGCTTGAATCCAACTGTATTGGGTAAAGGGCAAGTCAAGCGGAGTTAAGCGGCCAGAAGCCGTCTCCAATCGTCCTAAATGCCAAAAGCCATCACCTTCGGTGTACGCGCATACCAAGTTGCCTTCGTCGAGAAAGGCGTAGGTGCGTAAGCCGAAAAGCCATTGTGGAACGCCGAACTCGGCGGGGCGTAAAGCGAGCGCTTCTATGGCCTCTCCTGTCCAGCGATACAGATTCCACCAACCGTGGCGGTCACTGACAAAGTAGAGAATCCCTTGGGGTGACCATTCAGGTTGAAAGATGGATTCCTGCCTTCCGCCGGCAACCAAATGACGTTCACCCACGGAGCCATCTGCTTGCAAGGAAGCAACCCAGAGTTCATTCCCGTCCCAAGGCATGTTGGGATGATTCCAGGCCAGGTAAGCTAACCGGCGGCCATCTGGACTAAGGCGAGGTGTCGAAAAGAAATCATAACCCTGAACCAGCACGGTTTGCTCCCCGCTTCCATCTAAGGCGATAGCGACCAAGGTGTTCACCGGCTCGCCGTTATGAGTGTGGTCTTCTCGCACAGCAATCAAGCGGTTGCGGGAGCGGTCCAGGATGAAATCGGCGTAGCGGAAATCGGCAGCAGGGGTGAGGGGTTCGGGCATTTCACCAGGGCGTTGACGGTATAGGCGTTGGTCTTTAAAGTGGACGAAATAGATTACGCCATCATAAACAGTGTAAGCGCCGCCACCGTACTCATGAACGCGAGTGCGGACGTTAAATTCGGGTGGCAAGCAATCGGTTGGCGCACCGCCCGGCCTAAGTCGCACAAGGGCGTTGCGTCCTCCTTCTTTGGGACGTCCTTCTAGCCAATACACATCTTCGCCGTCCAAGATGATCTCCGATAGACGCACGCTTTGACCGGCGAGCCAGTCAGACGTGATGGGTGACTTCCAAGCGCCATAGGGAGCAATGTCGGGCATACGTTTTCTCCACAGAAGGATGCTGTTTGTATTCGGAAAAATGACGGCGAGGCCAGGCAATACGCTTGGCTTGTCCTGGTGAGATTCCTAAGGGGCAGCAGGTGTGTCGCATGCCACTGAGAAGACTTGAGAGGAGATTCGCACAAGGGGAGATGGAAGCATGACAGTCTGTATTTCTGAGAGAATCACTGCAGGCTCTGAAACACATTAATGGCAGAAGCAGCCATGCGTTCTGCCGAGAATTTTTCGAAGGTGGCCTGTCGCCCTTGTTTGCCTAGTTGTTGGCGTAGCGCGGTATCCCGCAAAAGGAGAGCCAGCTTTTCCGCTAGGTCAGCACGATCGTTTGGACGGTGGAGCAAGCCGCCACCGGTTTCTTGCACCCATTCGGGATAAGCACCATGATTGGGTTGTACGACCGGGACACCGGCTGCTAGGGCCTCTAAGATAGAAATCCCTTTCGGCTCACGATAGGGAGCCGGTACCGAGAAGACATCAATTTGTCGCAAAAGGTTTAATTTCTCTGGTCGTTCAAGTGTCCCCAGTAATTTCACTTGATTTTCTAGGCCGTGTTTGCGAATGGTTTGGCGGATGCCGTCCACATACGGTTGATAAGCGCGACTGAAGTAGCCCCCCGCGACCAAGCGTAAGTTAGGAAAGTCACCGGAACGGTGCAAGTCGATAAAAGCATCTACTAACAGATGCAAGCCTTTTTCCGGGACGAAGCGCGCCAGATATCCAATCGTCGGCGGATGGGGCGAGGGGTCAGGTGTTAGATCGCGGTAATCGTTCAAAGCAATGCCTGGGTAGACGACTTTTACTTTCTTGGGGTCCAGACCGACCCAGCGGGTGTACATCTCGCCATAATACTTGCTGATTGCCAGGAAGCAGTCTACTTCGGCGGCGCGCTCGCGGATGATAGCCAGCGCTTGTTCTTGATAGGGCTTAGGTAAACCTTCCAGAAAGATATCCTCGCCATGCAGCCCACAGGTCACGGGGACATTGAGCGCTTGTTTGAAGGGGCGGACCAAACCGATAAGTAAGGTATTGGTAATGTGGACCACGTCAGGGCGATAGTGCTCTTTGACCCAAGAGACCAATTCATCGATCAAATCGCTCTGATAGCCCTGTTCCCCTTTGAGCATCGAGATAGTCATCTCAGCATTGGCAGCGGGGTCCACGGCGCTCCCAATGTCCAGATGGGTCATCAAGTTGAGCAGTGGTTGCCAGCCTGCCAGTTTGAGCAACAGGCTGCGGCCGGGGAAAGGTCGAGGATACTTCTGGAGCAAATAAGCTTGAATTCCACCGACAAAGGTGCGCTTTTCACCGACGCTTTCTTCATCCAGGCGCATAGGAGTATAGAGGGGGAAGAGCGCTACATCTTGTCCTGCGGCCTTGAGCGCAGCAGCCAGGGCATTATCGTGCATGCAGCTGCCACAATACATGTTGGCAGCGCCGGTGGCAATATAGACGATTTTCATGAGGTTTTTCTCCCAAGTAGAATGTCCACAGGTAGACCCCACATGCTAGAGCGTTCATGAACGAGGATGGCAAAGCCGGTTTCCTCCAAGGCCAGGCGCGCATAGATGGGACGGCAATCCACGTAGGCGGGCATGAGTCGGTGCAACCATTCATATAGGCGTATAGCTAAGCTAGGTGGATCGCAGCGCGCAAGGCTCACCACAACCAAGCGACCATCTGGCTTGAGCGTGCGGCGACATTCGGTCAGGACTTGTAGGATTTCGGGGGTATCGAATAATTCCAACGTAAAGCTCAGAAAGATAGCATCCAAGCTGGCTTCGGGCAGAAAGTCCAGGCGGGCAGCATCTCCCTGGACCAATGTAACGCGCAAGTTCAGACCAGCACGCTCCAGGCGTTGACGGGCAAGGGCAAGCATACCATCGGAGATGTCCACCCCCCAAACATGACCGCTTTCGCCTACCCCTTGTGCCAGCGTGAGCAGAGAATGTCCGGTGCCAGGGCCGATTTCGAGAATCTGTTCACCAGGACGGGGAGCCAGGAGTGTCAATCCCCGCCGACGAAACGCCTGCTCCGATGGGCCGGCTAACCAGTCGTACCAACGACTGAGACGGTTGTAACTGAGGCGTGCTTGTTCTTTTGGGCGAGAAACGGGGGCAATCGAAGTGTTCACAGTGTCTTTTCTGCCCCTGATTTTATCAGCAAATTCTCTCTTAAACACAATCTTGGAAGGGCGCGTTCTGAAGCTGGGGGAGAGGCCAGTTGTTCAGAAAAGTTTGCGCAGATGAAGGAATGGCCGAATTTGTCATAGCTTTGCTACAGAGATGGGGCATCGTATCCCTGCAAGTTGACTCAGCTGCCGAGACAATCTCCTAGCTAATTGAATATTCCAGAGTTTTGCAAGTGTGCGCAGTAGAGAATCGTCCTTGAAGAAGGGAGAGCGATTGCTTTTGCAAAAATGTGCAAGCTAGAATCAGCGTTCGAAAAGGACATCCGCCTCTTGTCATCCGGTCAGTGGCTTATTCAAAAAACGAAACCAGTCCGTCTTGGCCGAGTCGAGAAAAAAGCCACGTTGGGTTGAGCGAACCTCCTCAATCGAAATGAATGTCTGCGGAGCCACCTGATGCACAATCGCCAACGCTTGCTGAACATCACGGCGGCGGACAATGGTATAAATGACGCTGACCGGCCCGGTGCTGCCTTGACCGTCCAGGCGCGTGAGGCCAAAGCCAGCGTCATGCAAGGCCCGGACTAGTGGAGTGGGGTCATCGCGGACAATCAGTCGAATGAGATAAGTTCCAAGCGCTAAGCGTCCCTCTAGCCAGATGCCAACGTAGTTGCCGGCTGCGAATCCCGCCGCATAGCCCAGATAGGCGACGATATTCTGCGCCGATTTCACCAGTTGGGCCAATGCTGCCACCCAGATAAAGACCTCAATGAAGCCGAGCAGCGGCGCCAGATGGCGCTGCCCGCGCGAGGTGAAGATAATCCGCAGCGTGCCGAGCGAGACGTCAATCACCCGTGCAAAGAAAATCAGAATGGGCAAGAACACCCAAGCGTTCCAGTCGAAGCTGTTACTCTCCATGTTAGGTCTCCAGCACACCTTCGGTCACGTAGCGAGTCAGTTCGCCTACGCTCAGTTTATCAATGCCGAGTTTCTCCAGCGTGCGGCCACGCCGCCAGTAATCGGTACGATGGATGATGGAAGCCAGGCGGATGATGCTGTCCATGCCGTGTACTGAGACGCCGTAACGCTGACCGAGGGCGGCGATCGGCACCAAACTCATTGGCACGTCCTCAAAAATGTAGCGATGGTTGAGCGTGGGCGGCGCTTTAATGCCGTAGTAGCCAGGCTGATTGTGGATGGCCTCATGTAGATCTTCGCCGGTGGTGTTGTAGGCTAACTTGAGCCACTCAAGGGCCGTACGGGCGCGGATTCCGAGGGCAGAAGCCACGGTCACCCGCTCGCGGTCGAGCGCTTCGAGGACGCGCGCCACAGAGGGCGTCACGCCATCAATGTAAAACTGGTAATCGCCGTGGGTAGCCTCGATCCAGCCGGCGTTTAGGATGGTCAGCGCCGGATGGAAGATGGCACCCATGTTGTTCAGCCCGGTCTGCAGGACGTTGCCGCCGTCAATGTACTGCGGATAGGCCGGTTCGATGGCTTTCAGCACCTGCTCGGTGCGCGTCGCCGGCAGGGCGGCCAGTGGCACGGCCTCCTTGACGCGGAAGATGCGCGCCTCGGCCGGGCCATCCGAGCGGCTGGCGTAGATAAAGGTCTCGGCCTCGGCGATGGTGACATCGGCTTTGCAACCCTCATCGCGCAAGACTTTGGCAAATTCAATTGCCCCGCACGTCCGCCCCGGATGGAGGATGATGATTTGTCCTCGCTTTAGATGCCGGGCGACGCCTTTGGCCACGTCGGCGTGCGCCGAGGAGGGGACGACCACCATGATGACTTGGGCGTTCCTGACCGCTTCGCCGTAGTCGGAGGTGGCCTTGGCCAGTTTGCCAAAGCCGCGCGGCGTCCCTTCGGGCGCTTCCAGTTCGATGCCGCCGCGCTTTTTCAACACCGAGATGTGATCGGGTGTTCGATTGAAGAGGGTGACCTTGAAGCCCATCAGGGCCAAGTGGGCTGCCATGGCCTTGCCGCCATGTCCGGCGCCGATGACGGTGTAACGATCGGGGGTGGTCATTCTTCGCCTCCTTGATTGTTCAGCTGGAAGGATAGAGTGTTGGACAAGTTTTCTCCTGTGGATGGATCCTTGGGTGCTTGGTGTTTTCGCTAGTGTGTCCTTGCTATTTGTTGTGTCTAAAGCCATTGCGCTAGGCGCTCTTTTTCGCTCAGGGGGTGGCCTTCCTGATTTACAACGAGGCACATGCCGTTGATAATCCGCGTGCGCACCTGGCCGCGCCCGTAAGGATTGTTCTTCAATTGTGGTGCATCCATCACGCCTGTCGTAACTGCCCGCGCCAAGGTTGCTGCATCCGCCCAGGGGTCGTCCACGCCCGGCGGGGCGAGGCGGCGGATGGCCTCCAGCGTGACCTGCGCCTCGGCGATGAGTTCCTCCTTGCGGGTCTGGACGGCCGGGTCGCGGGTCATGTCGGGCGCGCCGCGCACGGCGTTTTCGATGGCGCGGCGGCAGATTTTGGCCGCCTCGATGACGTCCTCCGCTGTCGCGGCGTGGTGCGCCTCGGTGTGGCCGACGATGTGGTAGATGTGCGGGCGGAGCGCCATCTGCAGGTAGGTGCTGGCCGCCAAGTGACCGCGCGCCGCGTCCGGGTCGAGGGGGTGCGAGAGGAGACCGATGCGAGTCTGCCGCCAGATGCGGAAGTTTCCCTCGCTCCATCCCCCCTGCACCGGCTTCGAGGTGAGGGGCGCAATCATCTCCAGCACCGCTAGCATCTTGGCCAGGTCCATGGCGTCTGAGAGGCCGGGCGGGCTGTTGAACATCATCTGGGCGATGTAGTCGCGCACGCCGTACTTCCAGGCGTTGTAGGCCGAGAGGAAGGCGCTGACCACGAAGATCACATCGGGGGCGTCGCGCATGCCCCAGTGGTGCGGCTCGTTGAGTTCGACCGGAATGTTGCGCTCGCCGTACCAGCGCATAATCGTCTGGTGCTCGCGGATCGACCCTTCCAGATCCCACGGTCCGCGCCCGTCCATGCGGTTGAACCAG
>JANWWB010000403.1 GCA_025056515.1 Anaerolineales bacterium | reverse complement strand
CTCAATAAAACTTAACTTAGCGTCAACATACCCACAGATGGCTTGTTTTAGGCTAGAATCAGAATATCTCACATGACCGGAGGCGGTATGATACGAATACTGTGTGCATCCGAAAGGACAGGAATCCAAACCGATTATCCCCTGGAACGCTTGGGAGCAGCGCTCAAAGAGCACGGCAATCTTATCTGGGTAGACTTTTGCGGCGAATCGAACGAGACGTGCGAGCCGATTTTGCGCCAGGTTTTCGGTTTCCACCCTTTGGCTGTGGAAGATGCCTTACAAGAAACGAACTTGCCCAAAGTGGATGATTGGGGCGATTACTTGTATATTGTGATTGACGCCCTAGAT
Source organism: Anaerolineales bacterium (assembly GCA_025056515.1). Classification (GTDB taxonomy): domain Bacteria; phylum Chloroflexota; class Anaerolineae; order Anaerolineales; family Villigracilaceae; genus UBA877. The sequence continues at coordinate 4,534 of JANWWB010000403.1, read as the reverse complement.
TTTTCTCCAAAAAACGGCCAATTGCGCCAGATTGAGCTTGATGTCTTCCTAGGAACAAATTATATGGTCACGCATCACGATTTGCCGATTCCGGCCTTAGACCAAACTTGGGAGTCTTGTCAACGAGACACACGTCATCTCCAGAACGGCGCCGATCACTTGCTTTATCGGCTTGTCGATTACGTCGTGGCAGCCTACATGCCGATTGTCGAGCAGATGGATCGTGAAATTGACGAAATTGAAGATCGACTCTTTGTTTCTCCTTCCCCCAGTACGGTGGAGCGTCTCTTCGAACTCAAGCGGGCTCTTTTGGCGATGCGCCGCACCATTGCACCTCAGCGAGAAGTGCTGAACAAACTCGCGCGCGATGATTATCGCGTCATCGACCGTCGGGATCGCATCTTCTTCCGAGATATCTACGATGCCCTAGTCCGACTGCACGACTTGAACGAAAGCATGCGCGATCTTGTCAGTGGCGCACTCGATACGTATCTTTCGGTAATCAACAATCGTATGAATGAAGTGATGAAGACGCTGACCGTAATCACCACCCTCTTCATGCCGATTTCTTTTGTTGTTGGTTTCTTTGGGATGAATTTTTTCGGCCCGGTGGCCGATTTCGCGATTTGGACCGATAAACCGGCTTTTTGGATAACGTTGACGATTCTTATCTTGCTTCCATCGACGATGCTTGTCTTGATGCGGCATAAAATGTGGGTTTAAACAGGACGGTCATCGTTTTATCACATGATGTAGCCTTGTGCCTGGCGGCCTCTAGGTGTGCTTGGTTTTCTTACCTAGAAATGCCTCAGGATGGAGATGATGACGATGCCGGTGAGGCACATGGTTAGAATCGATAGGATGGTCGTGGCAATCCCGGCCGCTTTTGAGCGAATCCAGCCGGCCATCCCAATCCCGGCTTCCAGGACAAAGACGGCATTCAAAGAAAGGATCAGACCATAGGTACCTAGAGTTTCTAACGTCTCGGTAAGCTTTTCTAACTCCACGGCTGCTGCAAAGGTTAGGATGAATATGAGCAAAGCCAATAAGAACAACAAGGTCGCAACGGAGAAAGTCAGGATAGTTGCGGTGAGGATTTTGCTTCGTCGCTCTATAGAAAGCAGTTCGACAACGGCGGTAAAGCCAAAGCCCCCGAGCAAACCAGCCAAGGTGGCAAGTTGACTAAGCTCTTGTAATCTTGTTTCCATTTCGTTGTTTTCTTACCTTGGTTCTTTCATCGGTCGACCTGAACCGCCACCACGCAGCATGAGAATCTCGGCTAGAATGCTGACGGCGATTTCTTCGGGCGTTTCGGCGCCGATTCCCAATCCCATCGGCGAGTGGACGCGCTTGAGTACCTCATCGCTGATGCCTCGTTGGTTGAGTTGTTTACAAGTCTCGGCCCAGCGCCGTCGCGAACCGATGACACCGATATAGGCAGCAGGTGTCTCGAGCAGAGCGGGCAAACCTGCAACATCTAGCTGCGAGCTACGCGTTGTTAGGACGAGGTAAGTTTGTGGGGTAATGTTCAAGTGAAGGGGCAGTTCGGCGATAGGACAGAGATAGAAGGCATCGGCATCAGGATTGGCTTCAGGGGTGCAGAATTCGGGTCGATCGTCCGAAATGACCACGCGAAAGCCAAGCCATTTGGCCAGATGCGCTACGGCTTTTCCTACGTGTCCGCCGCCGATCACGACAATCATCGGAGGGGGTAAAATCGGTTCCACAAAGACCTCCACCTGACCGCCACATACTCCTACGTCGCCGCGGGAAGGGTCGGTCATGTTATAACTGAGCAGGCGCGGCCGCCCGTCCTGGAGCGAGGCAAGTGCCTCCTGGCGGACGCGGTTTTCTAGTTCTCCACCGCCAACCGTGCCGAGGATGCGTCCGTCGGGATAGACGAGCATCTTACTGGTAGCATGGCGAGGCGTTGAGCCGCTAGTCCTGACAACCGTACAGAGAGCACCAGGCTGATGTGTCTTTTCAAGTTCGGCAAGAGCTTGGTAAATGGTGGGCATATTAGCGCTCCAACAGTCCTAGTACGACCGGTAGCAATTGCTTCTTGCGCGAGACAACACCCTCCGCCAGGCGCGTGCCATCGGGTTGAGGCGGGTAGGGAAGGTCGGAGAGTTCGGGTGGCTCGTTGGTAATGAGCAAACGACTGGAGCCGCGCACCACATCGGTCACCATCAACATCGCGAAATCTAGCGTGCGCTTGTCGCGTAGCTTGGTCAGCGCTGCCAGAAGTTTATCGCGGCTTTCGGCGAGTTGCACCAGGTCTGTGACCTCGGCTTGCGCAATGGCGAAGCGGTAGCCTCCAGCTTCATATTGCTTCAAGTCGGTGTTGACGATTTCTTCTGGGTCGCGCGTGGCAAGGCCGGCCGAAGCGGATAGGACCTGTTGCCCGTAGGATTGAATCGTCTCACCGGCCAACGGTCCGCCGCGTACAAATGCCCAGCGTGCCAGCCGCTCGGCGGCTTTTTTGTCGCGTCCGGTGGTGGTGGGCGATGTCAGGATGAGCGTATCTGAAAGAACACCTGCCAATAAGAGGCCGGCAATCGCCGGGGGAGCGGCCAGCCCGGATTCTTCGATTTTCTCTGAGACTAAGGTGCTGGTGCTACCAACAATGTCGACCGTGAATTTGATCGGCGCATGTGTGTGTGGATTTCCCAGGCGGTGATGGTCGAGGATTTCGAGTAGTTCGGCTTCTTCCAAATTGGCAATCGCCTGACGCGGTTCGTTGTGGTCAACCAGAATAACCTTCATGCGGGGTGGGTTGAGCAAGTCACGCTGGCGGCAGACGCCCATATAGTTTCCTTGCTCATCGACCACGAAGAAATCGTCGCTCTCCGCGCGTAAGATGCGATGGAGAGAATCGCGAATGCGTCCGTTGAGGGAAAATTTGTGGATGGTTGTATCGCAAGCCTCGCGGCAGGGAATGTCGAGAATTTCGGTCAGACGGAGATCGCGCCGCTGCGGGTTAGGGCCAACCAAATCACTGACCAGGCTGAACAGGCTCTTGCCAGTTACCAAACCAAAGGGCACACCCTCTTCAGTGACAATCGGAGCCACTCCCCAAGTACGTGAGGCAATACCCCAAGCTTCGCGCAAAGGCGAATCGGGGAGGGCGGTGTCCAAGCGGATGACAACACTCTCGAAACGCGGCGAAGCGTCGTTGATAAGGATCGGCGCTTCTAGACCAAGACGTTTCAGTACCCAGGCGGTTTGCTGGTTGATCGCCCCAGCCCTTGCTGGAATGGTATCGGCCAGGTCTCGTTCGTGTAGCAACCAGGCGTAGCCGATTGCAGCAGCGACGGTATCGGTGTCCGGATTGAGGTGCCCAATAACATAGATTTGATTACCCATGGTTCTTATTTTAGCCGATGGAAGGGAGGTGAGCAAGCTTTGCTCTCGCTTTGCATGTCACTTGCAGGGCAAAGCCGATTCCCAGACAAATAGAAAGGCAACAGATTTTCGCCCATGCAAGAGTACAAGCGTGTTGGTCGCAATTTGATTATCCCTTGGTTCTTTCTAGCAGCTCAAAGACTTCATGAATTTTGATGATGCTCTCTCTGTTTAGAGGAAACCTCTCGCTGCAGCTTGCAAAATCGGCTAGGGTGGAATTCTCCGCCTCAGCGTGTTAAGCCTGCAGGCTTCTTGCTGTCGGTGTCGGTTTCTAACCGATACCACACGAGATAGCCGTAACTCTTGGTTACGGAACGCGGGCTTGGATTGCCTTCCACACCTTTTCCGGCGTAACTGGGTTGGCATCAATGTTCACGCCTACGGCATCAAATATGGCGTTAGCCACTGCCGGAGCGACGCCATCCATGGGGATTTCAGCCACTGCTTTGATACCGAACGGATGGGTAGGTTCATAGGTTTCAACGAAGATGACATCCATTTCTGGCATCTCGTGGGAGCGAAAGATGTGGTAGTCGCGGAAATTTCGCTGTCGGATGAGTCCGCGCTCATCCCAGGTCATCTCCTCACAGACAGCGTATCCCAGCGCCTGTGTCATCCCTCCTTCGATTTGGCCGGAGGCCGTCAGGGGGTTGACGATAACACCGCTATCTACTGCCATGACCAATTTGTCGACCGTGACTTGTCCGGTCTCGATGTCTACTGTCACTTCGGCGAACTGGGCGGCAAAGGGCGGCGGCGAGGAAGGGGAAACATACGAGGCGGCGCCCATGATTTGTTCTTGCTCGTTGCGATGGAGGGCATCGAGGGCAATCTCTTCCAGAGTCACCGAGCGACCATCGGGAGCGATAGCACGGCGATCGGCGAGACGGATGGTTCCCTGATCGGCTATGCCGAGCATGCGAGCGGCACGCTGTTTGATGCGCTCTGCGCACTGCTGAGCGGCTTTTATGGCGGCTGTGCCGGAAATGTAGGTGGTCGAGGAGGCGTATGCTCCCTTGTCGAAGGGGGTGAAATCGGTATCGGAAGAGTATACGATAACATCTTCGAGCGGTACGCCTAGTACTTCAGCGACCATCTGGGCGATGACAGTATCCGAGCCGGTTCCCAG